>JANXAP010000005.1 GCA_025062275.1 Dehalococcoidia bacterium | reverse complement strand
CCCCGTCCTATCTGCTGGCGGAGGGGGTGGGATTCGAACCCACGAGGGGCACGGGGGCCCCTAGCGGTTTTCAAGACCGCCCCGTTCAGCCGCTCCGGCACCCCTCCCGTCCCTCGAGTTTACCTTATCAGGCCGAGGGACGAACGCCCTTCCTTCCCCGGCCCCGCGCTCACTCCGGAGATGCGACAGGCCCCGCGCGCTCGTGGTGGAGCGCACGGGGCCTGTGGCTTCGGCCTGTCGCCGCTACTTCTCGATGGGCGCGCCCACCAGGCTGCCCCATTCGGTCCAGGAGCCGTCGTAGTTCTTCACCTTCGGGTAGCCCAGCAGGTACTTGAGGACGAACCAGGTGTGGGAGGAGCGCTCGCCGATGCGGCAGTAGGCGATGACCTCCTTATCGGGCGTGATGCCCAGGGACTGGTACAGCTGCTTCAGCTCCTCCGGGTCCTTGAAGGTGCCGTCCTCTCGCACGGCCATGGCCCAGGGCACGTTTTTGGCACCGGGGATGTGGCCGGGACGCTGGGCACCCTCCTGGGGCAGGTTCTCGGGCGCCAGGATCTCGCCCTTGTACTCGGCCGGGGAGCGAACGTCCACCAGGGCCAGGTCGGGCGACCCGAGACGACGCAGGATCTCGTCGCGGAAGGCTCGAATCTCGGGGTCAGGGTCCTTGGCGCGGTACTGGGTGCGGGGATAGGAGGGCACCTCGGTGGTGAGGGGGCGTCCCTCGTCGATCCACTTCTTGCGCCCGCCGTTCATCACCCGCGCGTCCTCGTGGCCGTAGTACTTGAGCAGCCAGAAGGCGTAGGTGGCGAACCAGTTGTTGTTGTCGCCGTACAGCACGACGGTGGTGTCGTTGGCGATGCCCGAACGGGAGAGCAGGTCCTCCAGCAGCTCCTTGGGGGCAATGTCGCGCAGGATGGGCGCTTCCAGGTCGTTGCGCCAGTGCCAGCCGATGGCGCCGGGGATGTGGCCCGTCTCGTAGGCAGCCGTGTCCACATCCACCTCGACGATGCGCACCTTCGGGTCGTTGAGGTGCTCAGCTACCCATTCGGTGGAGACCAGCACCTCGGGATGGGCATACTGGGACATGTCTTCAACCTCCGTTCAGCAGGGACATCTCACAGCCATCATAATATACTATCCCGAGTTACAAAATCAAGTTTTGGCCCTTATTGGCACCGGGCGCACGTGCTCGGGGGAAAGGGCAGCTAGGTGCCAACGTAGGAGGGGGCGATGCGGCCCAGGATCTCGGCCGCCTGGGCCACCATCTCCTCCAGGATCTCGCGGGCGGGGCGGATACGGCGCATCATGCCCGCGATCTGGCCCGCTGGGTTCATGAGCAGCTCCTTGCGCCCTGCCTTTTCAGCGGCCACCGTTATCTCGCGAACGATGGCGCCCTGGAAGGGGAAGGGCAAGGTGGGCACTCCGGCCCTCTCCCACTCCTCGATGAGGGGGTTGGTGATGTTGCGCATGGTCTTGCCCGAGTAGATGCGAGTGACGCGGGTGTCCTCCTCGCTAGCCTCCAGGATGCGCCGCTTCAGCTCCGGGTCGAGGGGTGACTCCTCGGATACCAGGAAGGCGGTGCCTACCCATACGCCGACTGCGCCCAGGCAGAGGGCGGCTGCCAGGCCTCGGCCGTCGCCGATGCCTCCCGCTGCCACCACGGGCTTGGGGGCCACCGCGTCCACCACCTGGGGCACCAGGGCCATGGTGCCGACGCGGCCGGTATGGCCGCCTGCCTCGTAGCCCTGGGCCACCACCACGTCGGCGCCACCCTCGGCCACGCGACGAGCGTTCTTCACGTTGCCCACCAGGGCCATCACCCTGGTGCCGTTGCGGTGCAGTTGCGGGACGAAGGGGGCAGGGTTGCCGAGACCCGAAGCGAAGACGGGGACTCGCTCTTCCAGCACCACCTCCATCTGGCGCTGAATGTAGTCGGGGGCGAAGCGCGGCGTCGATTCCGGCCCCGCGTCGGGCAGCCCGAAGCGTTGCTTGAGCTGGAGGACGAACTCACGCACGTCGCCGGGCACCAGTTCGCGCCAGTTAGCCGGAGCGCCACTGCCCCCGCTGCCTGTAGAAGGCAGTTGGCCGACCGCCGGTAGCAGCAGGTCCACGCCGAAGGGCTTGTCCGTGAGGTCGCGCACCTTGCGAATCTCCTGCCGCAGCTCGTCCGGGGACATGGCTGCCCCGCCGATGACGCCGAGGCCGCCAGCGTTGGACACAGCGGCTACCAGCTCCGCCCGAGCGATGCCGCGGCTGGCGGTGCCGCTAGGACCCATGCCGGCCAGGACGACCGGGTATTCGATGCCCAGCAGGTCGCAGAGGGGTGTGCGCAGCACGGGCCTAGTCATAGCCTCTCCCTTCGATGGATGCTCCATAGGCATTGTAAGAGAGTCTAACGTTTACGACAAGGAGAGGGACGCCTCCTGTCGCGAACCGGAGTCGGTTCGCGGCGTCGGGTGCTAAAATCTGAGGCGTGGGCGAGGCCAAGACCCTTCTGGTCCTCCTGGACGGCCACGGCATCATTCACCGCTCCTATCACGCCATGCGGGAGCAGCCCCTCACGGTGCGCCACACTGGGGAGGTCATCACTGCAGTATACGGCTTCGCCAACACACTCCTTTCGGTGCTTCAGGAGCTGAAGCCCAGCCACGTGATCGTGGCCATGGACAAGGGGCGCCTCACCTTCCGTCATCGCCTCGATCCCAACTACAAGGCACACCGGGTAGAGATGCCCGACGACCTGCGCGCCCAGATACGTCGCTGTCGCGAGCTCATCGAGGCCTTCGGCATCCCGATCTACGAGCTGGAGGAATACGAGGCTGACGATATTCTGGGCACGCTGTCGCGTCAGGCGGCCGAGGCCGGCATCGAGACCTGTCTGGTGAGCCTGGACTCGGACATCGCCCAGCTGGTGCGACCGGGCGTCCGGCTCTGGCTCTATCGCCCCTACCAGCGGGACTTCGTGGTCTATGCCACCCCCGAGGACGTGCAGCGCCGGTACGGTGTCCTGCCCCACCAGATACCAGACCTGAAGGCCCTCAAAGGCGATGCCACTGACAATATCCCCGGCGTCCCCGGAGTGGGCGAGAAGACGGCCGTGCGCCTGGTGCAGGAGTTCGGCAGCATCGAGGCCCTGTACGAGAACCTGGAGCAGGTGGAGCCGCCCAAGCTGAGGGAGGCCCTGCGCCAGCACGAGGAGCAGGTCCGTCGCAGCAAGGCCCTGGCCACCATCGCCACCGATGTCCCGGTAGAGCTGGACCTGGACGCCGCTGACTTCCGTCGTCACTACCGTCGCCAGCGGGTGCTGGACCTGTTCCGTGAGCTGGAGTTCAAGAGTCTGGTCCCTCGCCTGCCCCCCGACGATGGCCAGGAGGAAGAGGAGCGTGCTCTCCAGGTGCCCCTGACCGGCCGTCCCGCCGTCGCCGAGGCCGGTGCCGAGCGCTATCGCATCGTGGACAGTGAGGAGGCCCTGGCGGAGCTAGCCCAGCGCCTGGAGGCGGCCGGCGCCTTCGCCTTCGATACCGAGACCACCGGGCTGGAGGCCATGCGGGCGCGCCTGGTGGGCCTTTCCTTCGCCGTTGCTCCCGGGGAGGCATATTACGTGCCCGTGGGCCACGTGGGCGGGGCGCGTCAGTTGCCCCTGGAGCTGGCGCTGGAGCGTCTGGGCCCCCTGCTGGAGGCGGAGGGGGTAGCCAAGACGGCCCACAACGCCAAGTACGACATGGTGGTGCTGGCCCAGCACGGCGTGTGGGTGCGGGGGCTCCAGTTCGACACCATGATAGCCGCCTTTCTGGCCGGCGAGGGCGGGGGCGGCACCTACCGTCCGGGGGAAGGAGCGCTGGGACTCAAGTGGTTGGCCTCTCGCCTCCTGGGCGTGGAGATGACCGACATCGCCCAGCTCATCGGCAAACGGGGGCGGGAGCAGATATCTATGGCCGAGGTGCCGGTGGAGGCGGCAGGCCGTTACGCCTGCGCCGATGCCGACATGACCCTGCGCCTGCGCCCGCGGTTGGAGGAGATGCTCCGGGAGCGCTCTCAGGAGCGCCTCTTCTACGAAATCGAGATGCCGGTGGTGCCGGTGCTGGCCCGCATGGAGCTCAACGGCATGGCGGTGGACGTGGGCGCGCTCAAGGAGATGTCGGGCGTGCTGGCTGAGGAGATCCGTCGGGTGGAGGAGGAGGTCTATCGCCTGGTGGGCCACCGCTTCAACATCGGCTCGCCCCAGCAACTCAGCCGCGTCCTGTTCGAAGAACTGAAGCTGCCCAAGACCCGTCGCCTCAAGACGGGCTCCTACTCCACCGATGCCCAGTCGCTGGAGGAATTGCGAGGCGCCCATCCGGTCATCGACCTGATCCTCGAGTACCGGGAGCTGACCAAGCTCAAGGGCACATATGTGGATGCCCTGCCGGGCCTGGTGAACCCGCGCACGGGGCGCATACACAGCGACTTCAACCAGACGGGGGCGGCCACGGGCCGTATCTCCTCCAGCAACCCCAACCTGCAGAACATACCGGTGCGGTCGGAGCTGGGGCGTCAAATACGGCGGGCCTTCGTCGCCCGGGACGCGGGACCCGACCCTTACCTGTTGTCGGCCGACTACTCGCAGATAGAGCTGCGCATCCTGGCCCACTACACCGGCGACCCCGCCCTGGTGGAAGCCTTCCGCCGCGACGAGGACATCCACGCCGTCACCGCCTCCCAGGTCTTCGGTGTGCCCATGGAGAAGGTGACGCCGGAGATGCGGCGGCGGGCGAAGGTCTTCAACTTCGGCGTCCTCTATGGCCTGACGCCGTACGGACTGTCGGTGCGGGAGCGAATCCCGCAGGAAGAGGCAGCCGAGTTCATCCGCCGCTACTTCGAGAAGTACCCGGGCGTCCGCCGCTACATCGAGGAGACGGTTCAGCGGACGCGGGAGCTGGGCTATGCCGAGACCATCTTCGGTCGACGGCGCTACTTGCCCGAGATCAATTCGCCCAACGCCAATGTCCGGCAGGCGGCCGAACGGGCTGCCATCAACATGCCCATCCAGGGCACCAATGCCGACATCATGAAGATCGCCATGGCCCGTGTACAGCAGGAGAT
The DNA here is from genome assembly GCA_025062275.1 of Dehalococcoidia bacterium. Lineage (GTDB taxonomy): Bacteria > Chloroflexota > Dehalococcoidia > SM23-28-2 > HRBIN24 > HRBIN24. Next base: position 51,637 of record JANXAP010000005.1, on the reverse strand, counting down.
GGACCGCCGGGGGCTGCGGTCGATGATGGTGCTACAGGTCCACGACGAGCTGATCTTCGAGTGCCCGGCGAACGAGCTGGATGAGATGCAAGGGCTGGTGCTAGACATAATGCCCAACGCGGCCCAGCTGGCCGTCCCCCTCAAGGTGGACGTCAAGGTGGGAAAGACCTGGGGCGACATGGAGTGAGGGCGGCCATGCCCGAGCTGCCCGAGGTAGAGACCATACGCCGTCAACTCTCGCCCCTGGTGGTGGACCGGACCATCGTGGAGGCCTGGCTGTCGCCCGAGATGCCGCGTCTGGCCGCCCATCCGCCCGATGCCTGCGCATTCGTCTCGCGACTCCTGGGTCGGCGAGTGCTGTCGGTCGAACGGAGGGGCAAGTTCCTGCTCTTTCCCCTGGACGATGGCCAGACGTGGATAGTGCACCTGCGCATGACGGGGGCGCTCGTTCACCGCGTCGACGGAGGGCCGGAAGAGAGGTTCCTGCGCGCGCGCTTCCGTCTGGACGACGGGTCCTGGCTCTGGTATCGCGATGTGCGCAAGCTGGGCCGCATGTGGGTGGTTGCCGACCCGGAGCAGGTGGTGGGCAAGCTGGGCCCGGAGCCGTTGTCGGGCTGTCTGGACGCAGCTGCCCTGCTGCGGGCGCTCAGGGGGAGGAAGGCGCCCTTGAAGGCCCTCTTGCTCGACCAGCGGCTGGTAGCGGGGCTGGGCAATATCTACGCCGACGAAGCGCTGCACGAGGCGGGCATCTCGCCCCTGCGGCCGGGCGGCACCCTCGCTCCCGAGGAGGCAGAGCGCCTGTGCCTGGCCATCCGTCGAGTGCTGTCTGGCGCCACCCGCCACGGCGGCACCAGCTTCTGGTCGTATCTGGACGCCCGTGGGGAAAGGGGACAGCACCAGTTCCACGTCCGGGTCTATCGGCGGCAGGGCCAGCCCTGTCTCCGCTGCGGTGGGACGGTGGTCCGGACACGCTTGGGGGGCCGCTCCACCCATTACTGCCCGTCCTGTCAGGTGTGATAAAGTGTAGGTTGTCTCCAGGCCCGAGCTATAAACGGTGGGGAGGAAGCCATGAGGGATGCCGTCATCGTCGATATGGTTCGCACGCCTTTCGGCCGCGCCGGCCAGAAGGGCGCCTACCGGGACATCACCCACGTGGAGCTAGTAGTCCCGCTCATCAAGGCCATCCTGGAGCGGAACCGCCTCGACCCCGCGCAGATCGACGAGATCATCATGGGGTCGGTGGGGATAGTCGGGGTTCTCACCCGCTCCCGCCACTACCTGTTCGAGGCGGACATGCCCTTTTCCATCTCGGCTACCGACCTGAACAAGCAGTGCGGCTCCAGCCTCCAGGCAGTGGTGCAAGGGGCCTTCGCCATTCGTTGCGGCATGTCGGACATCGTGCTGGCCGGTGGCGTGGAGACCATGGACCGCATTGCCCCCATCCCGCCCGGCGACGAGCGCGACCTGCAGCAGGTGCAGGCGGCCGAGGTAATGACGCGCGAGATGCTGCCCACCTCCTGGCCCGGCCCCAAGCAGCCCCAGTGGCTGCCCCGCTGGTACCAGAAGGTAGAGCCCTGGATCATGAACATGGGCATGACGGCCGAGAAACTGGCCCAGGAGCGGGGCATCACCCGCGAGGACTCGGACCGCTTCGCCCTGGAGAGCCACCGCCGCGCCGTCCGTGCCTGGAAGGAGGGGGTCTTCCAGCAGGAGGTCATTCCCATCGAGATAGGCTACTCGGACGGCTCGAAGGTGGTGGTCGACCGCGACCAGTTGCCACGGGAGGACACCAGCCTGGAGAAGCTGGCCCAGCTCAAGCCGAGCTTCCGCCCCGACGGCATCTGCACCGCCGGCAACTCTAGCCCCCGCACCGACGGCGCCGCCCTCTGCCTGCTCATGTCCAAGGAGAAGGCGAAGGAGCTGGGCCTGAAGCCCCTGGCGACCGTCAAGCACGCCGCCACCGTGGGCGTGGACCCCACCATCATGGGCATCGGGCCGGTGCCCGCTACTCGCAAGCTGCTGGAGCGGACTGGCATGTCCCTGTCGGACTTCGACCTCATCGAGATCAACGAGGCCTTTGCCTGCCAGGTGCTGGCCTGCGGCTACGAGCTGGGATGGGACTGGGAGCGGGTGAACGTCAACGGCGGCGCCATCGCGCTGGGTCACCCGCTGGGGGCCAGCGGTGCGCGGCTGGCGGGGACCATTGCCTTCGAGATGGCACGGCGCAACGTCGAGTGGGGGCTGGTGACCCTGTGCATGGGCGCCGGCATGGGCATGTCGGTGGCCCTGCAGCGGGAGAACTACGACTGAGGCGTCCCCGCCGAAGCCCCCATGACCTGACATGACCGTCCCTTCCACCCCCGGGGACGAGAAGGCGTCCCCTCCTCAGGGCATCACCGCCATATCGGGCCTGCTGGTGGGCCACTGGACGGACCCCGAGGCCTGCACCGGCTGCACCGTCGTCCTCTGTCCCCAGGGGGCCACGGCGGGGGTGGCGGTGCTGGGAGGCGCGCCCGGCACCAGGGAGACGGACCTCCTCCGCCCGGGATTCCTGGTGGAGCGGGTGCATGGCGTCCTCCTCACCGGAGGGAGCGCTTTCGGTCTTGCCGCCGCTCAGGGGGTGATGCGCTGGCTGGAGGAGAGGAATGCAGGCCACGTCACTTCCTCCGGAGTCGTGCCTATCGTGGTGGGGGCGGTGGTCTACGACCTGGGCATCGGCCGCGGCGACGTTCGCCCCGGCCCGGAGGAGGGCTATGCTGCCTGCCAGGCTGCCAGCGCCGGCCCCGTGGCCGAGGGTAGCGTGGGGGCGGGCACGGGTGCCACCGTGGGCAAGGCGCTGGGGCTGACGCGGGCCACCAAGGGCGGCATCGGCTGCGTCTGCGAGGAGGCGCCGGGTGGGGCACGGGTGGCGGCCCTGGTGGCCATCAACGCCTTCGGCGAGGTGGTGGACCCCGACACGGGGCAGGTGCTGGCCGGCATCCGGGCGGACGAGGGCGGCTACCTTCCCACGCTGGAGGTGCTGCGCAGGGGGTGGGGCTCGTCACCCCTGGCCCCGCCCAACAGCACCATCGGCGTCGTGGCCACCGACGCCCCTCTGGACAAGGCTGGGTGCTCGCGGCTGGCCACCATGGCCATGGCCGGCATGGCGCGGGCGGTGCGGCCCGTCTGGACGCAAGTGGACGGCGACGTCCTCTTCGCCCTCTCTACGGGCGAGGGCGCTGCCTGCGATCTGACGGTGCTCGGCGCCCTCGCAGCGCGGGCGGTAGAGCGGGCCATCCTGCGCGCGGTGCAGCGGGCAGCCTCGCTGGGGGGCGTGCCCTCTTGCAGCGAGTGGTCGCGTTGAATGGCCCTGGCGTGCATGCTATCCTTCTGCTGAACGATGACTGACCTGGAAGAACTCTGTCGTCGCATACGCACCTGCACCGACTGTCCCCTGAGCGAAAGCCGCACCCACGCCGTCCCCGGAGAAGGCCCCGCCGACGCCGAGGTCATGTTCATCGGCGAGGGGCCCGGCTACCACGAGGACCGTCTGGGGCGGCCCTTCGTGGGGCCGGCGGGCAAGTTCCTGGAAGAGCTGCTGGAGAGCGTGGGGCTGCGGCGGGAACAGGTCTACATCACCAACGTCGTCAAGTGCAGACCGCCCAACAACCGCGACCCGTTGCCCTCGGAGATCGCGGCCTGTCGCAAGTACCTGGAGCGGCAGATAGCGCTCATCCAGCCCAGGGTCATCGTCACGCTGGGACGCCACTCCCTGGCCTGGTTCTTCCCCAAGGACTCCATCAGCAAGGTGCACGGGCAGGCGCGACGCAAGGACGGCGTCTACTTCCTGCACCTGTACCATCCGGCGGCGGCCCTGCACCAGCCGGCCATGCGCGAGACCATCGAGCAGGACTTTCAGAAGCTGGCACAGGTGCTGGAGGAGGCCCGTCGCGACGCCAGGCAGCCGTCCCAGCCCCTGGAGCGACCGGAACAGATGCGCCTCTTCTGAAGCGGGGTTCCTTCTCAAGGTGACTGGTCATGCCTGACAAGCTGCGCGTCATCCCACTGGGCGGCCTGGGCGAGATCGGCAAGAACATGATGGCCCTCGAGCTGGGCAACGATCTCATCCTGGTCGATGCAGGCCTCATGTTCCCCGAGGAGGAGATGCTGGGGGTCGACCTGGTGATCCCCGACATAACGTATGTAGAGGAGCGCCGGCACAAGCTGCGGGGCATCGTCATCACCCACGGGCACGAGGACCACACCGGCGCCCTGCCCTACATCCTCCCCAAGCTCAGAGCGCCCATCTACTGCACCCGCCTGACCCGAGGACTGGTGGAGGTGAAGCTGAGGGAGCACGGCCTGTTGGAGGAGGCCGACCTGCGCCTCGTCCAGCCCGGCGAGCGCGTTCGGCTGGGAAACTTCACGGTGGAGTTCATCCGCGTGACCCACAGCATCCCCGACTCGGCTGCCCTGGCCATTCAGACCCCCCTGGGGCTGGTCTTCCATACCGGCGATTTCAAGCTCGACCACACGCCGGTGATGGGCCTGCCCACCGACCTGCAGCGGGTGGCCGAGCTGGGACGTCAGGGCGTGCTGCTCCTTCTCTCCGATTCCACCTACGCCGACGTGCCGGGATATACCCCGTCGGAGCGCATCGTGGGCGACACCTTGTGGCGGGTGATGGCTGGCTCCCAGGGGCGCGTCATCGTCGCCACCTTCGCCTCTCTCATCTCCCGCGTCCAACAGGTGGCCGATGCTGCCAGCGCCTGCGGCCGCAAGGTCTTCGTCACCGGTCGTAGCATGCTGGACAACGTGGCCATGGCCCTGGAGCAGGGCTACCTGAAGACCGACCAGGACCTGCTGGCGCCCCTGGAGAAGATGCGGAATCTGCCCCCCGATAAGGTGGTGATCCTGACCACCGGTGCTCAGGGTGAGCCCACCTCGGCCCTGGTGCGCATGGCCAACCGCGACCATCGCTACGTGGAGATCCAGAAAGGGGACGTGGTAGTCCTCTCATCGTCGCCCATACCCGGGAACGAGGTCCTCATCAACCGCACCATTAACAACCTCTACCGTCTGGGGGCCACGGTGCTGCACAGTCGCGTGGCCGACGTGCACGTGCGCGGCCATGCCGCCCAGGAGGAGCTCAAGCTGATGCTGGGGCTGTTACGGCCTCGGTTCTTCGTGCCTATCCACGGCGAGTTCCGGCACCTGGTGGTCCACGCCGAACTGGCCAAGGCCATGGGCGTGGCCCCGGAGAACGTCTTCGTCCTGGAGGACGGCGACATCCTGGAGATCGACGGAGAGCGCGGCCGGGTGGTAGGGCGTGCCCCTGCCGACCTGGTATACGTGGACGGGCTGGCGGTGGGGGCCGATAAGGTGGTGCTGCGGGACCGTCGCCATCTGGCCTCCGATGGCGTCCTGGTGGCCCTGGTGACGGTGGACCGGCACACGGGCAGGCCCCTGGGGCCGCCCGACCTGGTAGCCCGTGGCTTCATGGAGCAGGAGATGTCCCGCAAGGTCCTGGAGCGGGCCCGCAAGGTGGCCATGGATGCCCTTTCCAAGGGAGGGGGCGACCGTGCCGACCTGAACGCACGTTTGCACGACGCCCTGGTCCAGTTCGTCTATAATGAGACGCGTCGTCGGCCAATGGTCCTGCCGCTGACGGTGGAGGTGTAAGGAAGCATGAGCTTGCGGGCCAGGTCACAGCGGCGTCACCTGCGCCGCTCGCCCGTGGCCGTCGCCTCCCGGCGCTACGGGGTAGTGCGCCCGCGGCGTGTGCGTCGGCAGAGGGCCTCCTTCCAGCCCTTGCCGCTTTTGCTGGCGCTGGCGGCTGGAGGCGCCGGTGCCGGTCTCGTGTTCCTGGTGCCCTTCCTGCTGGAGGCAGGAAGGACGCTCCTGCGATGGCTGGGGCTGGGCCTGCCCCCGGTGGCCCTCGCCCTGACCATGGACGCCCTCATGCTCAGCCGGCCACGGACTCGCTCGGCCACCTTCTGGCGCCTGTGGCTGGCCGGCCATCTGCTGCTGGCCTTCGTCCTGGGGGTGCTGGGCCTGATGGAGATCCGGCTGGACCTGGCCGGCCTCTCGCTGTCGGAGACGTCCTTGGGAGGGCAGGCGGGGGCATACCTCAGCAGCAGCTGGCCTGCCGTGCTGGCCTGGGGCTCATCGGCACCGGTGGCCCTGGTGCTGGCATGGCCGCGGTTGCCCGTCCTGCTGGCCAAGGGGGCAGGCGTTCTGGTCGAGTGGGTCGCCTCTCTGGACCTGCCGCGCCGTGCGGGGCAGGGGGCCAGGGCACTGGCCTCCTGGATAGGCACCCTGCTGCCGGCCCGTGACGAGCAACACGAGGAGTGGGAGCTGCCTGCTCCGCCTCCCAAGCTGCCGCCGCTGGTGGCCCGCTGGGACGAGGAGTGGGGGCCTTCGCCACCGGAAGAGAAGGAGGCGCGGGAGGCTCAGGAGAAAACGGCTGTCGCCGAGTCCAGGGACGACAAGCGCCGACGGGTCAGCAACGGCTGGGAGCTGCCGCCCGTCCACCTGCTCAACGCGGTGGGAGAGGAGGCGAAGCCGCCCGACAACGAGGCCCGCGCCCAGCTCATCGTCGATACCCTCAAAAGCTTCGGCGTCGATGCCAGGGTCGTGTCCATCCAGCAAGGCCCCACCGTCACCCAGTTCGGCATCGAGCCGGGCTGGGAGGTAAAGACCCGGCTGGTGCCGGAGCGGGACGAGCGGGGGCGCATCGTCTATGACAAGGATGGACGTCCCAAGTATCGCAGCGAGGTGCTGTCGCGGACGCGGGTGCGGGTCAACCGCATCACCGCTCTGGCCAACGACCTGGCGTTGGCCCTGGCCGCCCCCAGCATCCGCATCGAGTCGCCGGTGCCGGGGAAGCCCTTCATCGGCATCGAGGTGCCCAACACGGCGCCTTCGGTGGTGACGCTGCGCAGCGTCATAGAGAGCCCTGCCTTTCAGAAGATGGCCTCTCGCTCGCGGCTGGCGGTGGCCTTGGGCAAGGGGGTGTCGGGGGAGCCGGTGGCCGCCGATCTGGCCCGCATGCCACACCTGCTCATCGCCGGAGCCACCGGCAGCGGCAAGAGCGTCTGCATCAACTCCCTCATCACCTGTCTGTTGATGCACAACACCCCCGAGGATGTGCGCCTGCTCCTCATCGACCCCAAGCGGGTGGAGCTGGCCGCCTTCGCGCCGGTGCCGCACCTGCTCTTCTCGCGTGTCATCGTGGAGCTGGAGGAGGTGCCGGCGGTGCTGCAGGCCGTCATCCAGGAGATGGAGGCCCGCTATCGCACCTTCGCTGCCGTGGGAGCGCGCAACATCGAGGCCTACAACCGCAACCCGAGGGCGCCGGAGAAGATGCCCTACTGGGTGGTCATCATCGACGAGCTGGCCGATCTGATGATGTCGGCGCCCTACCAGGTGGAGCGACAGCTCTGCCGGCTGGCCCAGCTGGCGCGAGCCACGGGCATTCACCTGATAGTGGCCACCCAGAGGCCTTCGGTGGACGTGGTGACGGGCCTCATCAAGGCCAACTTCCCCACCCGTATCGCCTTCGCCGTCAGCTCACAGGTGGACTCGCGCACCATCCTGGACATGGCCGGGGCCGAGAAGCTGCTGGGCCGTGGCGACATGCTCTATCTCCCCACCGATGCGGCCAAGCCCCGCCGTCTGCAGGGGTGCTACGTCTCCGACGCCGAGATCGAGAGGGTGGTGGCCTGGTGGGCCGACGACCGCTTCCGCCACCTGCGGCCCGAGCCCATGGACCACCTGCTGGAGCAGGTGCGAGAGGCGGGCCTCACCGGCGAGGACGATCCCCTCTTCCAGGCGGCCAAGGAGCTGGCAATGGAGCACAACCGTATCTCCGTGTCCATGCTCCAGAGGCGGCTGGGCATCGGCCGCGAGCGGGCGGTGAAGCTGATGGGTGCCTTGGAGCAGGCGGGGGTGGTGGCGCCGGCCGATGACCCGCTGGCGTCACGGCAGGTGCTGATCCGACCGGACGAGGACGAGCTACTGGGATAAAGTTACAGATTTCACTAAACCTTTAATATTGACAGCCTGGTCGAGGTGGGATATATAGGGGGCGGAAGGAGGTGAGACCGTGACCCGGCTCCATCAGCTGGTCGCGGTCCTCCAGGTGGACCTAGCAAGGCCCCGTGGTGGCACCACGGGGCAGCCAGGCTGCGGCCCCTGAATTCGCCCCGGACAGGGATCCGCGCTCCCGGTGCGTGACAGGGCGGGTTGCATGGGCAGGCATGCTGCCCAGAATGGGGCGAAGGACGGGGCAAGCTAAAAAAAGAAGGCGAAAGGCCCCCGGTAGCACCGGGGGCCTTGAAGTTATGGTCACCTCTGGACGCCCTGTCCCCTGGGGTCTAAAATGGGCACGCCTGCTGTGCTCCGATGTGTGAGGTGGGGGCCATGTCAGACAAGCTGTGGCGTGAGGTGGAGGAGATCCTCGAACGTGCAGAGCGCCAGCGACCGCGTCGGCCCTGGCGACGCTGGCGGGAGACCTGGCGCCGCCTTCCTCGCCCTCGCCTCTACCTGCCCCTGCCCCGCCCCAGCGTGGGCCAGGTGTTGCTGGTGGCCCTGGTGGTCATCATCCTGGGGTATGTCCTGACGCCCTCGGTGGGCGATCTGGGCAGGGCCCTGGTCCTGGCCGGCATCGCTACCTTCCTGCTCATCTTTCTGCTGTCCCTGTGGCGTCCCTTCCGCTGGCCCGAGCGGCGGTGGAGGGGGCGTCCGCTGGAGATGCACGGGCAGGGCGTCGGGGGCCGCCTCCGCTCCTGGCTAGACCGCTGGCGGGGGCGGCGCTAACCTCTGCCTTGTGAGGCGTTGGGCTGCCTTTCTCGTTTTGGTTGCGGCCCTGGTGGCCTGTCGGGGCGAGAGCGCCCCAGCCGGCTCCCCGCCGCTCCTCGACACGCCGCCACCCAGCACCGTAGTCCCCGTCTTCGACCCCCAGCGAGCCCTGGAGCACGTCCGTCGCCTGTCGGTGGATATCGGCCCCAGGCCTGCTGGCAGCCCTGCCGAGGAGGAAGCGGCCCGCTACCTGGTCCAGGTGCTCGAGTCTTACGGCTACCGGGTCGAACAGCAGTCCTTCGCTATCCGCCCCACGCTGACCCGCGAGGTGGAGTTGCGGCTGAGGTCGCCAGTGGCCCGCAGCATCGATGCCATGGCCATCGTCTTCAGCCCAGCTGGGCAGGCGGAGGCGGAGCTGGTCTATGCCGGTCAGGGGCGGCTGGAGGAGTTCCCGGCGGCGGCGCGAGGGCGCATAGCCCTGGTGCAGCGGGGCGGCATCACGTTCGCCGAGAAGGTGGGCAACGCCTTCCGCGCCGGTGCTGTGGCGGTCATAGTCTTCAACGACCGTCCAGGCCCCTTCCTGGGGGTGATGCCTCAGGGGGCAGCCCTGCCGGCGGTGGCCATCACTCAGGAGGACGGCCAGGCGCTGATGCAGATGCTGCTGCAGGGCCCCGTACGGGCCTTCCTCAGGGTGGCCGAGCCTTCGGTCAGGAGTTCGTATAATGTGCTGGCCCGACCGCCCAACGGAGAATGCCGGTTGCTGGTAGGCGGCCATTACGATTCGGTGCCCATCTCCCCGGGCGCCAACGACAACGCTTCCGGAACGGCTACGGTGCTGGAGCTGGCCCGTATCCTGGCCGACGATCCTCTGCGGGGCGGCGTCTGCTTCGCCCTGTTCGGTGCCGAGGAGGAGGGACTGCTGGGCAGTCGCGAGTTCGTGGCCCGTCTCAACGTGGAGGAGAGGCCGCGGCTGCTGGCCATGATCAACCTGGACATGGTGGGAGTGGGCGACCGCTGGCTCCTGGTAGGCACTCGCGAGCTGGTCCAGGAAGCGGCCAAGCAAGCCGAGGCCCTCGGCGCTGCCTATCAGGTGGGTGACCTGCCGCCGGGCTTCTCTTCCGACCACGCCAGCTTCCTAGAGGCGGGCATCCCGGCCGTCTTCTTCCATCGTCAGGACGATCCGCGCTACCATTCGCCCGAGGACAAGGCCCAGTATGTGGACGGCGCTGCCCTGGCTGAGGCGGCGCGTATGACGCTAGCCGTCATAGACGCCTTGCTGGGCATAGGACGACCTGCCCTTGTGCCCTCGGCGCCGTAGCTGATAGTATCGGCTGGGCAATGGCGATGTCAGGGCGCACCATCTGGCCCCTGCTGGTGCTGGCGCTCCTCCTGGCGGCGGCCTGCGGCGACGGACTGGTGCCGGGGTCGTCCGGGTCGGCTGGCGAGGTGCGGCTGACGGACCCGCGCCAGGTGCCGACCGCTACCCCCTGGGCGACGCCTCCCCCGGTCATCTATCTGGAAGGGACGCCGTCGGCCGGCAGCGCCACCCCCGGCGCCGGCGGCGCCTGCGGCGACGAGTACGTCGTCCAGCCGGGGGACGTGCCGGTGACCATTGCCGAGCGCTGCGGCGTCACCCTGGAGGCCCTGCTGGGTGCCAACCCGGGCCTCGACCCCACGGCCCTTCGCCCGGGCGATCGCCTGCGCATCCCGCGTCGTTAGGCTCCCTCGGTACCGATTGCGCCAGCCTGCTCCCTGTGCTAGCATTCGGCCCGAAGGCCCTAGCGGCCGTCCGACGCCCCATACCTCCTTCCGGGAACGGAGACATGGCGATAGAGGGCAGGCCCCTGTCCGAGAAGCTCTCCCAGCTCCTCCGGTTGAAGGAGCAGGCCCGCCAGGGTGGCGGCCCCGAGCGCATCGAGGCCCAGCACAAGCGTGGCAAGCTCACCGCCCGTGAGCGCCTCGACCTGCTGCTGGATCCTGGCAGCTTCGAGGAGCTGGATGCCCTGGTGCTGCATCGCGCCAGCGATTTCGGCCTGGACCGCCAGCGCTACTACGGCGACGCGGTGGTCACCGGCTATGGCACCATCGAGGGACGCCTGGTGTATGTCTTTTCCCAGGACTTCACGGTGCTGGGCGGCTCTCTGTCGGAGGCGGTGGGAGAGAAGATCTGCAAGGTGATGGACCTCGCCCTCAAGAACGGCGCCCCTATCATCGGCATCAACGACTCCGGCGGCGCCCGTATCCAGGAAGGGGTGGTGTCCCTGCGGGGCTACGGCGATATCTTCCTGCGCAACACCCTGGCCTCGGGGGTCATACCTCAGATCTCCGTCATCATGGGCCCCTGCGCAGGGGGCGCCGTCTACTCTCCTGCCCTGACGGACTTCATCTTCATGACCCGCGCCGCCCACATGTACATCACCGGGCCGGACGTGGTCAGGGCCGTCACCCAGGAGGAGGTGACCCACGAGGAGCTGGGTGGCGCCCAGGTGCATGCCACCAGGAGCGGCGTGGCCCATTTCGTGCTGGACTCGGAGCAGGAATGTCTGCAAGAGGTGCGTCGCCTCCTGTCGTTCCTTCCCTCCAACAACATGGAGGACCCGCCAGCGGTGGAGCCCAACGACGACCCCCACAGGCTGTGCGACGACCTGCTGGACATCGTCCCCGAGGACCCCTCCAAGCCCTACGACATGCACGAGGTTATATATCGCATCGTGGACGACGGCGATTTCATGGAGGTGCACGCCTACTGGGGCCAGAGCATCGTGGTGGGATTTGCCCGCATGAACGGCAGGCCAGTGGGCATCGTGGCCAACAACCCGGCCGTGCTGGCGGGCGTGCTCGATATCGACTCCTCCCGGAAAGCGGCCCGCTTCGTGCGCTTCTGCGACGCCTTCAACATCCCCATCGTCACCCTGGTGGATGTGCCCGGCTACATGCCCGGCACTGACCAGGAGCACGGCGGCATCATCGTCCACGGCGCCAAGCTCATCTACGCCTATTCGGAGGCGACGGTTCCCAAGGTCACCTGCATAGTTCGCAAGGCCTATGGCGGCGCCTATCTGGTGATGGGCTCTAAGCACCTGCGCGCCGACATCAACTACGCCTGGCCCACGGCCGAGATCGCCGTCATGGGGCCCGAGGGGGCGGTGAACATCGTCTTCCGGCGTGAGCTGGAAGGGGCGGCCGACCCGGAGGCGCGGCGCCAGGAGCTGATCCAGGAGTACCGCCAGAAGTTCGCCAACCCCTACGTGGCCGCCTCCCGCGGCTTCATCGACGACGTGATAGACCCTCGCGAGACGAGGGTCAAGATCATCCGCGCCCTGGAGATGCTGAGGAACAAGACCGACAACAATCCCCCGAAGAAGCACGGCAACGTGCCTCTCTGACGCGGAGGGTGGGGCCATGGGCGTGGGCATAACCGATACGACGCTGCGCGATGCGCACCAGAGCCTGCTGGCCACCCGCATGCGCATCGAGGACATGCTGCCCATCGCCCCCCTCATGGACGAGGTGGGCTTCCACAGCGTGGAGGTATGGGGTGGGGCCACCTTCGACACCTGCCTGCGTTTCCTGCGCGAAGACCCCTGGGAGCGCCTCCGCCAGCTGAAGCGGAGCTTCCGCCGCACCCCCCTGCAGATGCTGCTGCGCGGCCAGAACGTGGTCGGCTACCGTCACTACGCCGACGACGTGGTGGAGAAGTTCGTCGAGCTGGCCGTCAAGAACGGCATGGACATTTTCCGCATCTTCGATGCCCTCAACGACCTCCGCAACCTGGAGACGGCCATCCGCGCCGTGAAGCGTTACGGCGGCCATGCCCAGGGGACCATCTGCTATACCATCAGCCCTGTGCACACCCTGGACCTCTACGCCCGCATGGCCCGCGAGCTGGTGGAGATGGGTTCCGACTCCATCTGCATCAAGGACATGGCCGGTATCCTCCGCCCCTACGAGGCCTACCAGCTGGTGAAGCGCCTCAAGGAGACGGTGCCTGTGCCCGTGCAGTTGCACACCCACTCCACGGGCGGGCTGGCCCCCCTGGCGGTGCTCAAGGCCATCGAGGCCGGGGTGGACGTGGTGGACTGCGCCATCTCCAGCCTGTCGCTGGGGACCTCGCAGCCGCCCTGCGAATCGCTGGTGGCCACTCTTCACGGCACCCCTCACGACCCCGGCCTCGACCTGGAGCTCCTATCGCGCATCGCCGCCTACTTCGCCGAGGTGCGCCGCAAGTATGCCGCCTTCGAGGGCGAGGTGACGGTGGACGTGGGCGTCCTCATCCACCAGGTGCCGGGGGGCATGATATCGAACCTCCTCTCCCAGCTGCGCGAGATGGGCGCCGCCCACCGTCTGCCGGAGGTGCTGGAGGAGATACCGCGGGTGCGAGCCGAGCTGGGCTACCCGCCGCTGGTGACCCCCACCAGCCAGATCGTGGGCACCCAGGCTGTGTTGAACGTCCTGGCCGGCGAGCGCTACAAGCAGGTGACGCGGGAGACGAGGGCCTATGTCCAGGGGTACTATGGCCGCCCACCCGCGCCCATCGACCCCGACGTGAAGCGCAAGGTGCTGGGCGATGCTGAGGAGATCAGCGGCCGCCCCGCCGACTATCTGTCACCCGAGCTGGAGAAGGCCAGGCAGGAGCTGGGAGACCTGGCCCGATGCGAGGAGGACGTGGTCTCCTACGTGCTCTTCCCTCAGGTGGCGAAGGAGTTCCTGGAGTGGCTGGCCCGGGGCGGCGGCCTGGAGGCTGAGGAGGTAGCGGCCATCGCTGTGGCCCTGGCCCACGACCAGCAGCGGCCCCAGCCTCCCCCGTCCCCGAGGCCCGAGGTGTCCCTCTGGAAGGTGGCGGGCCGTCGACGCCTTCTGCATCGCATCGGTTCGTCATGAGGCTGGCGGTAGACGGACAGGAGTTCGAGGTCGAGCACCGCGGCGACGCGGTGGTGGTCAACGGCCGCGAGTTCGCCGTGCGCGTGCGGCGGCAGCGGGGCATCGTCACCGTATACGTCAACGAGCGCCCGTACTACGTCCAGCTCCCCGAGGAACACCCTGGCGAGGGTCCCATGACGGTGCTGGTGGACGCTCGCCAGCACCAGGTGGAGCTGAGGGGTGGCGCCTCCCCCCGGCCTCGGCCCAGGCCGGCTTCCTCCTCGCCCCGCCGCTCCCTGGCCGTAGCCGGGCCGGGAGTGGTGACGGCCCCTATGACCGGCCGGGTGGTCAGGGTGCAGGTCCAGGTGGGGGACGAGGTGGAGGAGGGACAGGTGCTGCTGGTGGTGGAGGCCATGAAGATGGAGAACGAGGTCACGGCGCCCGTGGCTGGTCGGGTCAAGGAGGTGCTGGTGCAGGCGGGGGCACGGGTCAGCGAGGGCGACCCGCTGGTGGTCCTGGAGCCCCGCTGATCTCTAACCCTCGGGCAGGGTTACCAGGGACGTAGTGCTGTGGATGCCCTCGATCTTGCGGATTCGCTCCCCCAGGATGGGGGGTATGTCGGTGAGGTTCTCCACTTCCAGCTCGGCCACGATGTCGTAAGGCCCCATTACCTGATGGCATTCCACCACCCCGGGGATCTGACGGATGAGGTCGGCCACCGCTCGGGTGCGGGCCGGGTCGGCGACGATGAGCACGTATGCCTTGATCATGCGGCGCTCCTTCCTGCGGTCATATCTAGGCCCATTATATAGGCAGTGTGCGGCGGCGCCAGGCCAATGGGCCGGCGATTCCAGACCGTCCGCTTACAGAATGTTTCTATTCCCTCCCCCTGGCCCTGTTCATAGGCGGCCCGCTTTGCTACAATGGGTTTGGCTTCCCCGGACAGGGGAGGCAGGTCGCGAGGGCGGATGAGCTATGCCCAGAGATGATTTCATAATCAGGATCGGTGGCGACACAGCAGTCGGTGGCGTTATCAGCACAGGCGAGAACTTCACTCAAGCGGCGGCTCACATAGGGTTTCACACCTTCACCTTCCGCACCTATCCGGCCGAGATCAAGGGCGGCCATGCCTGGTTCCAGGTGCGCATAAGCCACCGCCCCGTCATCTCCATCGGTGACGGGTGCGATGTGCTGGTGGCCTTCGACCAAGAGGCGTACGAGCTGCACCGGGAGGACCTGAACCCGGGCGGCGTGCTCATCTACGACTCGGAGCTGGTGCACCCCCGCGAGGAGGGGGACAGCATCGTCCTATACGGCATCCCCTTCCAGCGCATCGCCCGGCAGGAGCTGGAGTTCGTCCGTGGCACTAACACCCTCATCCAGGGAGTGCTGGCGGGCCTGTTCGGGCTGCCCCTCTCCGCCCTGGAGGAGATGGTGGTCTCCCGCTATCAGCGACGCAAGGAGCTGCTGGACAAGAACCTGGAGGCCCTGCGCTACGGCTACGAGTACGTCAACAAGCTCACAAAGCGGGACGGCTTCTGGCTGGGGTCGGCCGACAACGTGTCACGGCTTGTGGTCAGCGGCAACCAGGCCATCGTGGCCGGGGCGCTGCACGCCGGCTGTCGTTACTTCGCTGGCTATCCCATTACGCCCGCCTCCGACATCCTCGAGGCCATGGCGGCGGAGCTGCCGCGGCTGGGCGGCGTCTGCCTGCAGGCCGAGGACGAGATGGCGGCCCTGGCCTCCGTCATCGGCGCCTCGTATGCCGGCGTGAAGGCCATGACCGCCACCTCTGGTCCGGGGCTGTCGCTGATGGTGGAGCTGCTGGGTCTCGCCTCCATGGCCGAGATCCCGGTGGTCATTGTGGACGCCCAGCGCTCCGGGCCCAGCACGGGCATGCCTACCAAGCTGGAGCAGGGTGACCTGTTCCATGCCCTCTATGCCGGCCATGGCGACTTCCCCCGCATAGTGGTGGCGCCGGGTTCGGTGGCCGACTGCCTGCGGATGATCGTCAACGCCTTCAACCTGGCCGAGAAGTACCAGTGCCCGGTGATCCTGCTCTCGGACCAGTCCCTGTCTCACCGCACCGAGACCATGGAAGTGCCCGAAGTCTCGGAGCTGAAGGTGGTGGACCGCCTGCGGCCCGATGGCGTGGAGCCGGGCCAGTACCGCCGCTACGAGATCACCGAGACCGGGGTCTCGCCCATGGCCATCCCCGGCCTGGACCGTCACACCTACGTGGCCCCCGGCCTGGAGCACGACGAGCTGGGCCACCCGGTGCTGACGCCCCAGGTGCACGAGGCCATGACCGCCAAGCGTTTCCGCAAGCTGGAGACCTGCCGTCGGGAGATAGACACCCCCGAGTTCGCCACCACCTACGGTAACGTCCCCGCCGACCTGGGTATCATCTCCTGGGGGGCTACCGAGGGGTCGGTGCGAGAGGCCATCGATCGTGCCCTGGCCAAGGGCTATCGGGTAGCGGGCCTGCACCTGCGGGCGCTGAGCCCCCTGCCCATGGAGCGGCTGAGGGAGTTCCTGGGCTCGGTCAGAAAGGTGATGGTGCCGGAAGTGAACTACCAGGGCCAGCTCGCCCACCACCTGGCTGCCCAGCTGGGGGTGCAGGCCATCCGCGTCAACAAGATCGGCGGCCTGCCCTTCACTCCGGGCGAGATCCTGGCCAAGATAGAGGAGGTCATGCGCGATGCCTGACGGTGCCGCCACTGCCGAACGCCCCTCGGAAGTGCTGACGGTCAAGGACTATCGTGGCGACCAGAAGCCTGTATGGTGCCCGGGGTGTGGCGACTTCGGCGTGCTGAGCGCCACCTTCAAGGCTTTGGCCGCCCTGCAGTTGCCCAAGCACCAGGTGGTGGTGGTATCGGGCATCGGCTGCTCCAGCCGCGCCCCATACTTCATGAGCACCTTCGGTTTCCACGGCGTCCACGGGCGGGCGCTGCCCATCGCCACGGGCATCAAGCTGACCCGCCCCGACCTGACGGTGCTGGTAATGGGGGGCGATGGCGACCTGATGGCCATCGGCATGGGGCACCTGCCCCATGCGGCCGCTCGCAACATCGACGTCACCTGCATCATGATGGACAACCAGACCTACGGCCTGACCAAGGCCCAGGCCTCGCCCACCTCCTTCACGGGGCAGAAGACCAAGTCCACCCCCTACGGGGTGATCGCCAAGCCCATGAACCCGGTGCTGATGGCCCTGGCTGCCGGGGCCACCTTCGTGGCCAGGGGCTACTCGGCCCGTCCCAACGAGCTGGCCCAGCTCATTGTGGAGGGGATCAAGCACAAGGGGTTCGCCTTCATCCACGTCCACAGCCCCTGCGCCGAGTTCTACAACACCTACGACTTCTATGACCAGCGGGTGACGGAGATGCCCGAGGGCTGGGACACCAGCGACCTGAAGGCAGCCATGGAGCTGGCCCTGACGGAGGACAGGGTTCACCTGGGCATCTTCTATCGCGAGGAGCGCCCGGTCTACGAGCTGCAGGTGCGGGAGCTGGAGCCGAACCGGGAGGAGTTCGACCTGGCCCGCTTCCTGCAGGAGCGCTTCTCCTGAGCATGCCTGGCCGGTAGCGAGACGATGCCGGCCCCGCCTGCACGGGCGGGGCCGCCTACTGACGAGGGCAGCGAGCGATGGGCGACGATAGGGGGCCACCCCGGGGCCGGAGGCGGGCCGCAGGGGCGGCCCCGCGACACATCCTCAGAGCGAGGGAGTTCGGAGCATGGTAACGCTGCAACGCAACGACTTGCGTCCCCCCTACCGCATCACCCTCATCCCGGGCGATGGCACCGGGCCCGAGATCACCGAGGCCACAGTGCGGGTGGTGGAGGCCACCGGCGTGCCCATCGACTGGGAGGTGAAGGAGGCGGGCATCAATGCCCTCGAGAAGTTCGGCAGCGTGCTGCCGGACGACGTGCTGGAGTCGGTGCGGCGCAACAAGGTGGCCCTCAAGGGCCCCATCACCACGCCGCGAGGAGGAGGGTTCCGCAGCGTCAACGTGGCCCTGCGTAAGCTGCTGGACCTCTACGCCTGTGTGCGGCCGGCCAAGTGGTACCCCGGCGTGCGCAGCCGTTACGAGAACATCGACCTGGTCATCGTGCGGGAGAACCACGAGGACCTGTATGCCGGCCTGGAGTTCGAGAAGGGGCACCCGGCCATCCGCGTCGTCTCCGACCTTTGCGTCCAGAACGGCATGGAGCCCATCCGCGAGGACGCTGGCCTCAGTCTGAAGGTCATCTCCGAGTGGGGGAGCGAGCGCATAGTCCGCTTTGCCTTTGAATACGCTCGCGCCTACGGGAGGCGGAAGGTCACAGCCGTGGCCAAGGACAACATCCTCAAGTACACCGATGGCCTCTTCTTCGCCGTGGCGCGGCGGGTGGCCGAAGATTACCCCGACATCCAGTACGAAGAGGTGCTGGTGGACAACATGACCATGCAGCTGGTGCAGCGCCCCGAAAACTATGATGTGCTGGTGCTGCCCAACCTGTACGGCGACATCCTCTCGGACTTGTGCGCCGGCCTCATCGGCGGCCTGGGGGTGGCCCCGGGCGCCAACTTCGGCGACGACCTGGCCGTGTTCGAGCCGGTGCACGGCAGCGCTCCCAGATATGCCGGCCAGAACAAGGTCAACCCCATGGCCATGATGTTCTCGGCGGTGATGATGCTGCGCTACCTGGGCGAGGGAGCGGCTGCCGACCGCATGGAGCAGGCCATGGCGGCCGTCATCCGCGAGGGCAAGTCGGTGACCTACGACATGAAGCCGCAGCGAGATGACCCCACAGCCGTGGGCACCTCCCAGGTGGCCGACGCCATCATCGAGAAGCTGCGCCACATGGACTGAGGCCTGCCCCGGCCCGTCCCCCACATCCCTCAGGAGGAAACCATGCGCAGGAAGGTGACGGTGGTAGGCGCGGGCATGACCGGCGGCACCATGGCCCAGCGCCTGGCCGAGACGGGTTATGTGGACGTAGTCATGATCGATGTCATCGAGGGGTTGCCCCAGGGCAAGGCGTTGGACCTGGCCCAGTCGGCGCCGGTGGTGGGCTTCGATGCCCGCATCGTCGGCACCAACGACTGGCGCGACACGGCTGGCTCCGACGTGGTCGTCGTCACCTCCGGCGTGCCGCGCCGCCCGGGCATGACCCGCGAGGAGCTGCTCAACACCAACGCCGGCATCGTGCGCGAGGTCTGCCAGCGGGCGCTGGAGCAATCGCCCGACGCCATCTTCATAATCTTCGCCAACCCCATGGACGCCATGTGCCATGTGGCCCGCGATGTGACCGGCCTCCCCAGGGAGCGGGTGGTGGGCCAGGGCGGTATGCTGGACAGCGCCCGCTACCGCACCTTCATCGCCTGGGAGGTGGGCTGCTCGGTGGAGGACGTGCACGCCTACGTGCTGGGCGGCCACACCGAGGCTACCATGGTGCCCATCGTCAGCACCGCCATGGTGGGCGGCATCCCCCTCACTCACCTCCTGCCCAGGGAGCGCATCGAGGCCATAGTGCAGCGGACGCGCAACGGGGGCGCCGAGGTGGTGAGCCTGCTCAAGACCGGTTCAGCCTTCTACGCCCCCGCAGCCGCTACGGTGGCCATGGTGGAGTCCATCCTGCTGGACAAGAAGCGCGTCCTCCCCTGCTGCGCCTACCTGCAAGGGGAGTACGGCATCGAGGGCGCCTACACCGGAGTGCCGGTGCTCCTGGGTGCCGGCGGCGTGGAGCGCGTCTACGAGGCCCCTCTGGCCCCCGACGAGCTGGATGGCCTGCGCAGGGCTGCCGACGCCGTCCGCGAGCTGGTGGCCCTCATCAAGTGACGATGCGACGATGGCCCGGGACCTGCAGGCAGAGGCCATCCTCTCCCTGTTGCGGCGCACAGCCTGCTCGCTGCCTGCAGACGTGACGGCTGCTCTCGAGGTCGCTCTCGCGGCCGCACCGGCCGGGCCATCTCGTCTGCTCTTGGGCCAGGCCCTGCGCAATGGCCGACAGGCCGAGGCCGAGGGGCTTCCCCTGTGCGAGGACAGGGGGCGCCCTGTCTTTTTCGTCGCCGACGAAGCGATGGCGGCGGCGGTCGAGAGGGCGGCACGCCGCGCCCGTGCCGAGGGCTGGACGGGAGGGCCGTCCTTTCTCGCCAGGGCCAGCGCCATTCCCCGGGGCTGCGTCGGGGTGCTGGTCCAGGGGCGGAGCCCCCGGCGAGCGGCCCGTTGCGTGCCCATTCCCCGCGATGCCGATGACGGCGCGCTGGCAAGGGCGGTGGCGCGGGCCGTGTCCCGGGCGCGGAGACTTCTCTGCCCGCCCCTCTTTGTAGGCGTGGGGCTAGGGAGCACGCGGGCCGAGGCACGGTTGGCCGCCTTGCAGGCCCTGCTGAGCCCGGCGGACGCCCCGCCCTCCTGCGGCCTGGAGGAGGAGCTTCTGGCGGCGGCACGGGCTGCGGCTGGCGACCTGCCGGTGCTGGCCCTCTGTGTGGCTGGGGAACGGACGGGCGCGGCCTATCTGGCGGTGGAGTTCATGTGCCGGTCGGCTCGCCGGGGCCTGGCAGCGCTGCCACCACCGGGTGGGAGCTAAAGCCCCCCCCTCAGGCTCTGCGTGGCGGCCTAGGGCAGCCTCTCGCTCAGGGAGCGTTCGGACGGCCGGTGCGACGCCCCCGCAGGCGGTCGACCACCCAGCGCAGAGGGTCGAAGTACAGGTCCGCCACCCGCTCCTTCAGAGGGATGATGGCGTTGTCGGTGATCCTGATGTGCTCCGGACAGACCTCGGTGCAACACTTGGTGATGTTGCAGAGGCCCACGCCGGCCATCTCGCGGATGAGCTGACGCCGGTCGGCTGTGTCCAGAGGGTGCATCTCCAGCTCAGCCAGGCGCACGAACCAGCGAGGGCCGTAGAATCGGGCCTTGTTCTCGGGATGGTCACGGATGACGTGGCAGACGTTCTGGCAGAGGAAACACTCGATGCAGCGGCGGAACTCCTGGACCCGGTCCACGTCCTCCTGGCTCATGCGGTAGAGGCCATCGGGGTCCGGAGGACGGGGCTGGAAGGGGGGGATGGTCTTGGCGATCTCGTAGTTGAGGGAAACGTCCGTCACCAGGTCCTTGATGATGGGGAAGGTCTTGAGGGGCGCCACGTACACGGGGCGGTCGGCCGGGAACATGCTCATGCGGGTCATGCACATGAGACGCGGGAAGCCGTTGATCTCGGCTGAGCAGGACCCGCAGCGGCCGGCCTTGCAGTTCCAGCGCACGGCCAGGTCGGGCGATTGCTCGGCCTGGACCTTGAGCACCACGTCCAGGACGACGTTCCCCTCTTCTACGTCGACCTGGAAGTCCACGAAGCGGCCGCCGCTCCTGTCGCCTCGGTAGATGCTGATGGTCCTGAGGGCCACGGGCTACGCCTCCTCCAGAATCTTGCGGACCTCTTCCGGCATCTCGGGATGTGGGAGCTTGTCCAGCACGGGTCGTCCGTCGCTGTTGCGCCGCACCACGAGGTTGAACTTGGCCTGCTCCGGGTCCTCCTTGGGGTAGTCCTCACGGGTGTGGGCACCCCGACTCTCTTTGCGCTCGAGGGCGCAGAGGGCGATGGCCTCGGCCACCGTCAGCAGGGAGCGCAGGTCCATGGCCAGGTGCCAGCCGGGATTGTACTGCTGGTTCCCCGGTACCGAGACCCGCTGCGCCCGTTCCTTGAGGTCCTGGATGCGGCGGATGGCCTCCTGCAGCTCTTCGCCGGTGCGGACGATGCCCACCAGATTCTGCATCGTCTCTTGCAGCTCCTTCTGAATTGCGAAGGGGTTCTCGCCGTCGCTGCAGTGGAAGGGGGCATACATCTCGGTGGCGATCTCCTCCACCTCGTCGCCGCTGATGGAGGGCAGCTGGGGCAGAGAAGCGGCATATCGGGCGGCATAGAGGCCCGCGCGGCGTCCGAACACCAGCAAGTCGGAGAGGGAGTTGCCGCCGAGGCGATTGGCGCCGTGCAGGCCAGCGGCCACCTCCCCGGCTGCGTAGAGGCCGGGGACGGTCGTGGCGGCGGTCTCCGGGTCCACCCGCACCCCGCCCATGATGTAGTGCATGGTGGGCCCTACCTCCATGGGCTCCTTGGTGATGTCCACGTCGGCCAGGCGCAGGAACTGCTCGTACATGCCGGGCAGCTTGCGCAGGATCTGCTCCCTGCCCATGCGGGTCGCGATGTCCAGGAATACGCCGCCGTGGGGCGAGCCACGCCCCGCCTTGATCTCGGAATTGATGGCGCGGGCTACCACGTCCCGGGGCAGTAGCTCCGGCGGGCGACGGTTGTTGCGCTTGTCGGTGTACCAGCGGTCGGCCTCCTCGACGGTCTCTGCCGTTTCGGCACGGTAGTAGTCGGGTATGTAGTTGAACATGAAGCGCTCGCCCCTGTTATTGAGCAGCACCCCGCCCTCGCCGCGCACGCCCTCGGTGACCAGGATGCCCCGGACGCTGGGCGGCCAGACCATCCCGGTAGGGTGGAACTGGACGAACTCCATGCCCAGCAGGTCGGCGCCGGCCCAGTAGGCCAGGGAATGGCCATCGCCGGTGTACTCCCAGGAGTTGGATGTTATCTTGTAGCACTTGCCCACACCGCCTGTGGCCAGCACCACTGCCCGGGCGCGGAAGACCAGCAACTCCCCCGACTCGCGACGGTAGGCCACGGCCCCGGCCACTCGGCCGGCGTCGGTCAGGATTCGACTGACGGTGGTCTCCATGAAGACGTCGATGCCGAGAGACACAGCTTTCTGCTGCAAGGTGCGGATCATCTCCAGGCCGGTGCGGTCCCCCACATGGGCCAGGCGGGAATAGCGATGGCCGCCGAAGGGCCGCTGCAGGATGCGGCCGTCCTTGGTGCGGTCGAAGACAGCGCCCCAGCGCTCCAGCTCCAGCACCCGCTCGGGCGCCTCCTGGGCATGGATCATGGCCATGCGCCAGTCGTTCATCAGCTTGCCGCCGCGCATGGTATCGCGGAAGTGGACGCGCCAGTTGTCATCGGGGTCCACGGTGCCCAGGGCAGCGGCAATGCCACCCTCGGCCATGACCGTGTGGGCCTTCCCCAGGAGGGACTTGCAGACTACGGCCGTGCGGGCGCCCTCCTCGGCAGCGGCGATGGCGGACCGCAGGCCGGCACCGCCGGCGCCCACCACCAGGACGTCGTATTCGTGCACTTCGTAGCCGGGCACTGCCTCCACCCCCTAGAAACTGTTCCAGGTGTTGGGGTCCGTGATGTGGCCGTTGGCCACCAGGCGTATGTAGACGTCGGTCAAGGCAACGCTGAACAGGCTCAGCCATGCCCACAGACCGTGATTCGCGTTCAAGCGGCTAACAACGTCCCAGCCCCGCTTGCGCACCATGTTCCAGCGCGAGCAGGAGAAGCAGTCCAGGCCGCCGCCCACCAGGTGCCGCAGGGCATGACAGGAGAACAGGTAGAGGGAAAGCAAGGCAGAGTCGACGACCAAGAAGACCGACCCCAGCCCTATCCCCCAGCCTTCGTCAGGGTCGTGGAACCCGCGTATGGCATTCGCCCACTGGAACCATACCAGCACGAGGGCAACGTACATGAAGTAGCGGTGCAGGTTCTGCAGCAGGAACGGGAACCGTGTTTCGCCGTGATAGCGCGTAGGCAAGTCGCCCACGGCGCATGCGGGTGGCGCCCAGAAGATGGCCCGGTAATACGCCTTCCTGAAGTAATAGCAGGTCAGGCGGAACCCCGCTGGCCCCCACAGAATGATGAAGGCGGGGGACAGGAACCACGGGCCGAAGCCTTCCTTGAGCTTGTCTTCGAGGAAGATGAAGGGGCCGAACTCAAAAACAGGCGAATGATAGGGGCCGATCTCGAATGCCCACCGGTCCAGAAAGGCGGAGACGGAAAGATATCCGAAGAAGGCGACGAGGCCAATGGCGAAGAGCAACGGCTCCAGCCACCAGGTGTCGCGGCGCAGGGTGGCGGCGATCCCCAAGCGGTGAGGGGGGAAGACGGCCTGGCGTTGTGCCATCGTCAGAAACCTCCGAACGAGAGGTCACGGGCCCCGAGGGAAAGTTGTCGTCCGTTTCCCAAACCTCGACAGCCAAAGACATTCTAATGTCCGCCCCTCTTAGCTTCAACGAGCAGGCCAAGCTCTCGGGCTGCCCATAATAGCCCGACGATGCTTTTGGCGTCGCGGATGGCGCCCTCCCGTATCAGCTCCAACGACCTGGAGAGCTGCACCCTCTCGACGACGATGTCCTCGTCCGGGTCGGCGGTCACGCTGGTCGGCTCAAGCCCCTGTGCCAGGAAGACGTGGATGAACTCGCTGGTGTAGCCCGGAGAGACGTAGAAGCCGCCCAGCCGGCGCAGCTGGCGGGCACGGAGGCCCGTCTCCTCGGCTAGCTCCCGCTGGGCCGCCTCCTCCGGCGTCTCGCCGGGATCGATGCCACCCGCTGGCACTTCCAGCAGATCGCTGCCGACGGCCAGCCGGAACTGACGTACCAGCACTACGTTCCCCAGATGGTCGATCGGCACGATGGCGGCCACGTCGCCGTGCTCCACGATCTCGCGCTGGGCGGTGCCCCCGCGGGGCAGCTCCACTGTGTCCAGACGCAGGTTGAGGATGCGGCCGCGATACAGGTGGCGGCTGTCGATGGCGCGTTCGGGCAGGGGTGCCTCAGGGGCCGGCAACGTCCTCCTCCAGCGGGAATTCCTACTCTATCTCTATGGCGTGATATAGCTCACGGCCTATTTCGTATCTGTATGCTCGTCGCTGCCGTATCTGGGTCAGTCCGGCTGTTACCATCGGCTCGACAGCTTGCCTCAACTCGGTCACAAATGCCCATTCGGACCTCGGTGCGTATCTGGGCTATCTCCCGCGTCCACGCAACTGAGCTGCACTGTCGATCGCCAGCGCCGTCGCACGAAAGCTCGGTAAACAGTCCGGTAACAGTTTACAGGACGGCGGCAACACCAACGACGGCATACCACTGCCTTCTCGCATCGCACCTGCTACCGTTTTAGCAACGGCCATCACAGCGTTCATTTGCTAAGCCTGATGCGCTGTATCCATGCCAGGGAGAGCAGGGCCCAACAACGCTATGTGTTGACAATGCGCACGAGAAGTGCTATAAATGCGACGAACTCGCGCAAGGAGGGCGGCTCATGAAGTTCAGCATCTTCTCAGTCTGCGACCATCACCTGGATGTCTCCCGCTCCATCCGCCAGCTCTATTCGCAGGTGCTGTCCGAGATGGAGCTCGCCGAGGAGCTGGGCTACTGGGCCTATTTCATCGCCGAGCACCACTTCCACGAGTACGGCGTGGTGCCCTCTCCTCCCGCCTTCCTGGGCGCAGCTTCCCAGCGGACCTCGCGGCTTGGCCTGGGAGTGGCCGTCTCCGTCCTCACCTTCCACAACCCTCTGCTGGCGGCAGAGGAGTACGCGGTGCTGGACCAACTGTCCGAAGGCCGCTTGCGCCTCGGTGTTGGTTCGGGCTATCTGCAGCACGAGTTCCAGGGCTTCGGCATCTCGCCCGAGGAGCGACGGCAGCGGTTCGAAGAGGCGCTGGAGGTCATGGTGCGCGCCTGGCAGGGGGTGCCCTTCAGCTACGACGGCACATATCATCGGGTCGCCAACGTACGTATCGCCGTCACCCCTTACCAGAAGCCCCATCCGCCCCTCTGGATCGCCATCCTCCACGCCGACCGCGCTTACCAGGTCGGTAAGGCCGGTCGTAACATCATGATGGTGCCGTACGCGACCTGCGATACCATCGACGACCTGGGCGAGGTCATCGCCGCCTACCGCCGCGGCTACGCAGAGGCCGGCGGGCCGGGCGAGCCCGATGTGGCCGTCGCCCTCCATACGTACGTCTCGGCCAGCAAAGAGGCAGCCAGGGCCGAGGCCGATGCCGCCCTCCGCCGTTACGTCGTGACGCGCCTGTACGCGCGGCAGCGCAGCTTCGAGGAGCTGGACGCCGGCGAGCTCATCCTCTTCGGCGACCCTGACCTGGTGGCGGGGAGGCTACGCAAGCTGGCCGAGATGGGGGTCACTCATGTGATGGCCCTCATGAATTTCGGGGCCTTGGAGCCGGAGCGGGTACGGCAGTCCATGTCCCTCTTCGCCCGGGAGGTGATGCCCCGCGTGGCAGCTACGCCCAGCCGCTCGTGAGGGAAGCGACAGCCTACGCACCACCGGAAAGGACGGAGGTAGAGGCATGGACGTGGTACCGAGCAAGGTAGGTTTCCCGACAGCGTTCCGGGTGCGGCCCGGCGTCGAGGGGATAGGCTTCCCCCTGACGGGGCGTCCGCCCCAGGGCTACTGGAACGAGGTTCTGGCCTTCGGGGCCGAGGTGGTCCGGCGGCGGCCAGCCATGGTGGTGGCCGAGGCGCACGAGGCCGAGGGAGTGCCCGCGCTGCGGCCCGAGGACGTCGCGCCCGCGCCGGGCGCGGTGAGGCGGCGCGCCTTCCACCTGGCGGCCATGCAGACGGGGCCCTTCCCCCAGCCGGCGCTCTGGTCGCAGGAGGTGCTCATCTCGGTACTGACGGGCCAACCAGACCCGAGGCTGCGCTTCCGCCACGCCGACGCTCACACCGTCGTGTTCGTCCACCAGGGACAGGGGGAGGTAGCTACCGACTTCGGCCTGCTGGAGTTCGGCGCCGGGCAGTTCCTCTTCCTCCCCAGGGGCGCCACCTATGCCCTCCGCTCCCGAGGGCCGGTGGTGATGCTCTTCTATGAGTTCCCGAAACGGGTAATGCGCCCCTATCACTACTGGATAAGGAACTATCCTTATCCCGACGCGGCCCTCGTGCCGCCGGAGCCGGTAGAGGTGGAGGACGAGCCGTCGGACAGGGGCGACTACCCGGTGTACGTGAAGCGGTTGGTGGGGCCCTGGACGGTGCTGCGCTACCCCTTCAGCCCGTTCGACGCCGTCGCCTGGGAGGGGAATCTGTACCCCTTCCGGCTGGCCCTGAAGGACATCCGCACGCTGTCCTCGCCCGACTTTCACCTGGATCCGCCCACGTACACAGTGTTCGTGACCGAGGACGAGGGGGCGTCGATGCAGGCCTTCCTGCCGCGCTGGGTACACTCCCTGCCTTATCCTCACCAGAACGACGTCGACGAGGTGCTGTTCAACCACTCCGGGTACCACGCGCGGCCCGAAGTGAAGGACGGATATGCTACTCTGCATCCGGCCGGAACCTTCCACGGGCCCGATGTGAGGGTCAGCCAGCAGCAGGTGCAATCGCCGCCGCCCGAGGGAAAGGAAATGCCCTGGCGGGAGGAGACCGGCATCATGATCGAGTCCCGGTCGCCGTTCCTGGTGCTGGCCGCGGCTGAGTCGGTGGAAGTGTCGGGCTACGACGAGTCCTGGTTCCGGCAGTACCAGGCGGTGGCCAGCAGCTAGGGAGGACTGGCGGGCCGAAAGCCTATCGGGGTGCGGGCGTCTTCCCGAGAAGGACTATTTCTCTTCAGGAGGGCAGGCAATGAAGTTGACCTTCTGGCGTACAGCAGCGCTGGTGGTGGCGACCATACTCTTCCTGGCCGCCTGCGGCGGCGAGGAAAAGGCCCCGGGCACGCCCACTCCGGGAGGGGCGAGGCAGCCCAGCGGCGAGCCCATAAAGATCGGACTCAACATCGAGCAGTCGGGCAGCGCCTCGGTGCAAGGCGAGGCGTACGCCCGCGCCGCTACCCTGTGGGCGGAGAAGGTCAACCGCGAGGGCGGCATCCTGGGCCGGCCGGTGGAGCTGGTGATCGTGGATAACAAGTCCGACCCCACCGAGGCGGCGGTACTGACCCGGCGACTGGTACAGCAGGGCGTCGTGGCCATCGTGGGGCCGGGGACTTCGCCCACTACCCTGGCGGCCATGGACGCCATCCTCGAGTCCAGGGTGCCCGTGTTCTCCATGGGCTCCGCCGACCAGATCGTGGTGCCTGTGCAGCAGCGGCCCAACGTCTTCAAGACCCCCTTCCACGCCTCCCAGAACGTGGACGCCATGCTGGTGGACATGAAGCGGCGGGGCATACAGCGGGTGGGCCTCCTCACCGTGAACAACCCTTACGGCGAGTCGGGGCTGGCCGCGTGGCGGGCGGCCGAGCAGCGGGGCGAGATCCAGATCGTGGCGGCCGAGAAGTTCGAGGCCAACGCCACCGACGTTACGCCCCAGTTGACCCGCATCATGAGCGCTAACCCGCAGGCAGTGGTGGTGTGGGCGATCCCGCCCGGGGCGCCTCTGGCCCGGCGCAACGCTGTCGAGAACCTGCGCATCAACGTGCCCATGTACCACGACGCCGGCGCCGGGGCGGAGCTGTTCCTGCGCCTGGCCGGTCAGTCGGCCGAAGGGGCCTTCATGGTCCACCCCAAGACCCTGGTCTGGGACCAGATACCGCAGAGCGACCGCCAGTACCAGGCGCTGCAGGAGTTCGGCCGCCTCTACACCCAGCGCTACGGGGAGATGTCCGGCTTCGCCAGCTACGTCTGGGACGCGCTGGGCCTTCTCAAGGCGGCCATCGAGAAGGCAGGCAGCACCGACCCCCAGGCCATCACCCGCGCCTTGGAGAACCTGGGCGAGTACGTGGGGGCCACAGGCGTCTTCCGGATGAGCCCCCAGGACCACCTGGGCCTGAGGTCGGAAGACCTGGTGCTGGTGACCATCCGGGGCGGGAAGTGGCAACTGGTGCGCTGAGGTCGGCCCGAGAGTGAGCGAGTTCCTGCAGTTCGTGGCCAGCGGCGTCGGCCAGGGGGCCATCTATGGCCTGGTCGGCGTCGGCTTCGTCATCATCTACAACGTGACCGGCATCATCAACTTCGCCCAGGGGCACTACCTGATGCTCTCGGCCCTGGCAGCCGTGAGCCTGAGAGAGGCGGGCCTGCCGGCAGTGCCGGCGCTGCTGCTGGCCATCGTGGCAGGGGCGCTGGCGGGGGTGGCTACGGATCGGCTGGTCATCAACCCGGCGCGTCGCCATTCGACCCTGACCCTGATCATCCTGACCGTAGGCGTGGCCATAGCGGTGGAGGGGCTGGCGTTGCTCATCTGGGGGGTCAACCCTCGCCGCTACGCTCCTTTCACAGCCGGGCCGCCGCTGGAGGTGGGCGGGGCTGCCCTCAGTCGGCAGACGCTGTGGGTGCTGGCAGTGACCGTGGCCATGGCGCTGGCCCTGTGGTGGTTTTTCCAGCGCACGGTGGTGGGCAAGGCGATGCAGGCCTGCGCCATGAACCGGGACGCGGCACGGCTGCAGGCCATCAACCCGGCCCAGATGTCGCTCTACGCCTTCACCATGGCGGCAGCGGTGGCCGGCGTGGCCGGGGTGGTGCTGGTGCCCATCACCTCGGCCTACTATGACATGGGTGTCCCCTTCGGGTTGAAGGGCTTCACGGCGGCAGTCATCGGTGGCTTGGTGTCGCCTTTCGGCGCCCTGGCTGGTGGCCTGCTGTTGGGCGTGGCCGAGGCTGTGGCAGTGGGATATGTGTCCTCAGCTATGGCCGAGGGAGTCGCCTTTGCTGTGCTGGCGCTGATACTGGTCTTGAGACCGGAGGGGCTGCTGGCGCAGGTAAGGGTGCGATGGGCCTGAGAAGGTGGGGCCCTCTGGCCGTTTGGGCCGGCGCTTTCGGTGTCGGCGTGCTGTTGATGCCCATCGCCGATGCCTTGCCCTTTCTGACCCGGGCCAACCTTGTAGTATTCGCCCTGCACGGCATCGCTGCCATGGGGTTGACGCTGGTGATGGGCTTTGCCGGCCAGGTCTCGCTGGGGCACGCGGCCTTCTACGGGGTGGGGGCCTACACCACCGCGCTGCTCACGGCCAAGGTGGACTGGCACCCCCTGCTCGCCATGGCAGCCGGCGCCGTCATCGCGGCGGTATTGGCGGCGTTGTTGGGGCGCATCGTCTTCCGCCTGCGGGGACACTTCCTGGCCATGGCCACCCTGGCCTTCGGGCTGGTCTTCTACGTGGTCATGCGCAGCTGGGACTCGCTCACGGGAGGCAACCAGGGCACGGGCGGCATCCCGGACTTCACCCTGGGGCCCCTGCGCTTCGACAGCGACACCAGCATGTACCTGTTGGCCTGGGCGGTGCTGTTGCTGGGCCTGATAGCCGCCCGCAACCTGTTGAGCTCGCGGCCCGGTCGGGCGCTGGTAGCCATGGGCTCCTCCGAGGTAGCCGCCGCCAGCGTGGGCATCGACGTCGCCCGCACCAAGATGGCCGTATTCGCCCTGGGGGCGGTGTACGCCTCGGTAGCCGGGAGCCTGTACGCCCATTACGTGACCTACGTCAGCCCCGAGTCCTTCGGGCTGCTGCCGTCGTTGCGGTTCCTGGTCATCTCGACGGTGGGGGGCATCGATTCGGTGTGGGGTGCCCCCCTGGGCTCGGCGGTGGTCGTGCTGCTGACGGAGGGCACGCGAGAGCTGGTGCCCCGCTTCGTTTCCGGCGCCACCGGCAGCTACGAGATCGTGGCCTACGGGCTGGCGCTGGTCCTGGTGTTGCTCTTCCTGCCGCGAGGGCTGGCGGGCGGGGCAGCCCTGCTCGTCCGGCGGGCCGCCGAGTGGGCGGGTACGCGCCGGCAGCCGGCGCCGACGGCCGCCCTGGAGGAGGTGGAGCTGCGGTGAGCCTGCTGCAGGTGGAGGACGTGACGGTGGAGTTCGGGGGCCTCCGCGCCCTGGACGGCGTCTCCATGGGCGTTGACGCGGGCCGCGTGACTGCCCTCATCGGGCCCAACGGCGCCGGCAAGACAACGCTCCTGAACGTGGTTTCGGGGGTTCTGCGTCCCGGGCGCGGGCGCGTCCGCTTCCGTGGGCGCGACGTCACTGGCTGGCCCCAGCACCGGGTGGCGGGACTGGGCGTCGCCCGCACCTTCCAGAACCTGCAGTTGTTCGGCCAGATGACGGTGCGCGAGCATCTGCTGGTGGGCCGCTACCGGCTGACGAGAACGTCGTTCCTGGAGGCAGTGCTGCGCCTGCCCCGCCACTTCCGCGAAGAGAAGGAGGGGCGCGAGGCCAGCGATGCCCTCCTCTCTCGCCTGGGCCTGGCCGATGTGGCCGACTGGCCCGCCAGCGCCCTGCCCTATGGGCGGCAGCGGCTGGTGGAGGTAGGCCGGGCACTGGCGTCGGAGCCGTCGCTGCTGCTGCTGGATGAGCCAACGGCCGGCCTCTCGGGGGCCGAGGCCGAAGAGGTGGGCCGCCTGCTGCGCCGCCTGGCCGCGGGAGGGCTGGCGGTGCTGCTGGTGGAGCACCACATGGACCTGGTGATGTCCTATTCGGACTGGGTGGTGGTGCTGGATCACGGGGTCGTCATCGCCCAGGGCCCGCCGGAACAGGTGCAGTCGGACCCGCAGGTCATCGAGGCCTATCTGGGGGAAGAGGCGGCATGAGTCAGCCTCTGCTGGAGGTGAGGGGTCTACGGGCCACCTATGGGCGCATTCAGGCCCTGAGAGGTGTGGATGTAGAGGTGCACCCGGGCGAGGTGGTGGCTGTCATCGGCGCCAACGGCGCAGGCAAGACCACCCTCCTCCGCACCCTGGCCGGGCTGATGGCCCCTGCCGGTGGCACTGTCCTTTTGGAAGGCCGAGACGTGACCGGCCGGCCGGCCGAGGAGATGGTGCGCCTGGGCGTGGCCCTGGTGCCGGAGGGGCGCCAGGTCTTTTACGGCCTCTCGGTCTGGGACAATCTGGTGCTGGGAGCCTACCACCGCCGCGGGCAAGCTGACTTGCGGCGGGACGTGGAGGAGGTCTTCGACCTGTTTCCCGTGCTGGCACAGCGGCGGCGACAGGCAGCGGGCACCCTCTCGGGCGGCGAGCAGCAGATGCTGGCCATCGGGCGGGCCCTGATGGCCCGGCCGCGGCTGCTGATGCTGGACGAGCCCTCGCTCGGTCTCGCGCCCAAGGTGGTGCGTGACGTGATGGGTTGCCTGGTGGAGCTGCGGGCCCGGGGCGTGACGGTGCTGGTGGCGGAGCAGCATGCCCGGGCCGCCCTGGCCGTGGCCGACCGCGCTTACGTGCTGGAACGGGGTCGCATTGCGCTGGCTGGAAGCCGCGAGAGGCTGCTGGAGGAGCCGGCGGTCCGGGCCGCTTACCTGGGCCGTCGCGCCCTGCGCACGGGCGCTGCCGCGGACGAGAAGGCCGACACGGGCGCTCCCCTGACCATGAGCGAGGAGTAGGAGAGTGTCATGAGCGAGCTGAAACGGTCCGACGTCGGCGCGGCCCCCGCTCAGCTCTGGCAGGAGGGCGGCACCGGCGCCTTCCTGCGGGAGCTCATAGACGATGCCTCTCTGTTCCCACCCGCCATGCTGCCCATGGCCGACGCGGTGACCCAGCACCTGGAGCACCGGCGCGGGCAGTACAGTTGGGTGCTGGGACGGTTCGTTTGCCCCGCCTCCCGTCTGCAAGAGCTGCTTTCGGCCATGCCTAGCGAAGGTTTACCCTGGCGACTGAGCGTCATTGTCGATCTGTCTGTCCAAAGTCCCTGGACGACCTCACTGGCGGAGGCCATGGCCGAGGTCTCCCGGTTTCGCGAGTCGGGTCGGGGTGTGATCGAGTCACTCGAGGGTCGGTTGCCCGCGGGCATCGGGGCGGGGGAGTTCGCTCGTGCCCTGGTGGAGGCAGGAGGGGAACTCGCACCCGGAGCCCGTCTTTTCGTGGAGTTGCCTTTCGGGGGGGATTGGGAGGCGAACATTCCGCGCGCCCTAGAGGAAATCGCCGGCCTCGGTGCCGCTGCCGCTGGGGCAAAGGTGCGTTGCGGGGGCAGCCGCGCCCAGGACTTTCCCTCGGCGGTGCAGTTAGCCCGCTTCATCGCCTGCTGCGCCCGCCTGGGCGTCCCGTTCAAGGCCACGGCGGGCCTCCACCATCCTCTACCCCATCCCGATCCGGTGCTCAACATAAGGCAGCACGGCTTCCTGAACGTTATCGGCGGCGCCCTGCTCGCTGTCGGCGGACAGGTGGACGAAGGGGGGTTAGTGGCGCTTCTGGAAGACGACGCTCCCAACAGTTTTCGCCTCGATCACGATGGCTTCTCTTGGCGTGGGCACCGCCTGACGCCCGAGGAGATCGAACGGGGGCGCCGACTGGTGACCTGCTTTGGGAGCTGTAGCTTCCTCGAACCCATGGAGGGCCTGGTTGCGCTCTTGAGGGCTTCTTAGCCCGTCAGCCGCAGGAAGACCATGGGGCCACCCCGACCCGACTTCACCAACGACCCTGCCCTGCGCTCCTGGGTGCCGGTGGAAGAAGGGTCCCCCTTTCCTGTCCAGAACCTGCCCTTTGGCGTATTTCGTCACCGGCGCCGGGTGCGGTCAGGTGTCGCCATAGGCAGCTATGTACTGGATCTGGCCCGTCTTCAGGAGGAGGGGCTGCTCGGAGGAATTCCCCTGCCGCGACGGACTTTCTCCCGCGATAGCCTTAACGGTTTCCTCGCCCTAGGCCGTCCGGTGTGGAGGGCCGTCCGCCAGCGCCTGTGCGAGCTATTGACCGAAACCCGCTGGCGGCCACGGGTGGAGCCGGCCCTGTTGGGCATGTCGGAAGTGGAGCTGCTACGGCCGGTCCACCCGGGCGATTACGTGGACTTCTACGCCTCACTGCACCATGCCAGCAATATGGGCCGCATCCTGCGGCCCCAGCAGGACCCGTTGCCCCCTAACTGGCGCTGGTTGCCCATCGGCTATCATGGACGGTCGGCCACGGTGGTGGTCTCGGGCACGCCTATAGTGCGGCCCCGTGGCCAGGTCTCCACACCCGACGGGCCGATCCTGACGCCGACGCGGATGCTGGACTTCGAGCTGGAGGTGGGCTTCGTCACCGGGCCGGGCAACGCGCTGGGCCGGCCCATCCCGGTAGAGGAGGCCTGGGACCATATCTTCGGCCTGCTGCTGGTCAACGACTGGAGCGCTCGCGATATCCAGGCTTGGGAGTATGTCCCGCTTGGCCCCTTCCTGGGCAAGTCCTTCGCCACGTCGGTATCGCCCTGGCTGGTAACGCTAGAAGCCCTTGCCCCTTTCTTAGTGCCGCTGGCTCCCCAGGAACCGGCACCGCTGCCCCACCTTGCCGACCCGGAGCCACTTACGTATGACGTGCGCCTGGAGGTGGCCTTAGTCGTGGGCGGTCGCGAGCAGGTAGTGTCCCGGACCAGCCTGCGTCATCTCTACTGGTCCCTGGCTCAGATGCTCGCTCACGCCACCAGCAACGGCGCCTCAACCCGACCAGGCGATCTGTGGGCCACCGGCACCGTATCGGGGCCGGAGCCGGGCTCCTATGGCTGCCTGATGGAGCTGACCTGGCGCGGCGAGCGCCCGCTGGCCTTAGGAGACGGGCTGAGGCGATCGTTCTTGGAAGACGGCGATACGGTGGTGATGCGGGGCTGGTGCGAGGGCGAAGGAGCGGTGAGCATCGGGCTGGGGGAGGTGCGGGGGACCGTGTTGCCTGCCCTCTAGGCCAGCGCCTCGGCGATGGCCCTGGCTGCCTCCAGCACATGCGGGGCCACCGCCTCCACGTCCAGCTCGCCGATGGTCACCACGCCCACGCTGGCGTCGGCGGGCCTCCCACCCACGCAGATAGGTGCGGCGATACCGGAGGCTCCCGGTTGGATCTCGCCGTGGGTGACCGAATAGCCCAGACGGCGGGCCATCTTGACTTCTTCCCGCTCTCCGGGCTGGGGCGGTCGACCGGCCAGGATGGCCAGTCCCGATGCTCCCCGATCTAGCGGATGCCGGAACCCTACGCGGTAAGCAACGTGGATATTGGTACGCCGGGGCTCCACTACCGCTAGGGCCACGGCCTCTTCGCCGTCGGCCAGGGTTAGAAAGGCCGTGGACTCTACCTTCTCAGCTAGTTCGGCCAGGATTGGCAGGGCGACTGCGCGCAGGTCATGGGCGACGCCCCGCGCCAAGTTCACCACGCCTGTCCCGAGGAAGTAGCGTCCATCACGATCGCGACGCACCAGCTTGTGCTGGGCAAGGGTGGACAGCAGACGGTAAACGTTGGTGCGGTGGATGGCCATCCTGCTGGCCAGCTCGGTGACCGTAAGGCCGTTGGGCTCTTGGGCCAGCACCTCAAGCAGGAGAAGGCCGCGGTCAAGCGTCTGCAGGGACCGCATGTGGCCCTGCCTGGACTGTCGCGTTCGTGATCCCGCGCGAAGGTTCATGGTCATGAAGGGCTACATCCCCGAACGTATCTTAACAGAGCGCAGACGGCCTTTCTAGACGTTGTTAACGGCTGAGTCCCGACTTTCGCGTCTCACGAGACTAGAGGCCTAGGGTATCACGGAACTCTGGTGGGCCGCTCCTGCTGGGATGGAGTTGATGGTTTTGCGGCTCATGAAAGTCTCATTGGTCTTTGCCCCTGTCCTAGAGATGGGCCTGGGCTGCCCTAGGCAGAGTCGGAACACGTGCCGCAGCGGCTCCCCGTCCACGCCCACGGCACACCAGCCTGCCCTCTGTTCAGTGAAGCCCTCGTGCCCCCTTGACCCAGTGAGGGGGCGCAGATATACTCACGTGCGCGTAAAGGTGAGGCTCCAGTGACGCTGGACAGCCGTCAGCCCGTCATCATCGGCGTCGCCCAGCACTGCGACCGCTCCCGCGACCCGGGGCGGTCGCTGGAGCCGCTAGCCATGATGGAGCTGGTGGCGAGGCGGGCGGCGGAGGACGCGGGGCGACCGGGGCTGCTGGGCCGCCTCGATGCTCTGCTGGTGGTCAACGTCATCTCTCGGTCGTACGAGGACGCTCCTGGCATGCTGGCCCGGCGCCTCGGGGCGGCGCCGGCCCTCACCTACTATTCGGCCATCGGGGGCGAGACGCCCCAGCGGCTGGTGAACCAGGTGTGCGAGCGCATCGTGCGGGGCCAGGCGCGGATGGCGCTGATCGTGGGGGCCGAGGCGATGGCGTCGTTGATGGCTGCTCGGAGGATGGGGGTGGAGCTTCCCTGGACGCCGCGGGCAACGCCGCGGCGCATAGACGACGAGCCGCGTCCCGGGCACAGCGAGCTGGAGGGGAGGTACGGGGCGTCGCTGCCCATCAGGGTCTATCCCCTCTTCGAGAACGCCATGCGGGCCCACATGGGGCTGTCGCTGGAGGAGCACCGGCGGCGTCTGGGGCTGCTGTGCGCCCGTCTGGCGGAGGTGGCTGCGAGGAACCCGTACGCCTGGTTTCCGGTCGCCCGCACGGCGGAGGAGATAACGACCGTCTCGCCGCAGAACCGGATGGTCTGCTTCCCGTACCCGAAGCTGATGAACGCCATCATGGAGGTGGACCAGGCGGCGGCTCTGATAGTGGCGAGCGTCGAGGCGGCGCGGGAGCTGGGCGTCCCCGAGGAGCGGTGGGTCTACGTATGGTCGGGGGCCCACCTGGCCGACCGCTGGTTCCACAGCGAGCGCCCCTGCTACTACCGGTCGCTGGCGCAGGAGATAGTGCTGCGGCGGGCGCTGGAGCTGGCCGGCCTGGGGGTGGACGATGTGGACATGTTCGACTTCTACTCCTGCTTCCCCTCGGCGGTGGAGGGCGCCATGGAGGCGCTGGGCCTCGGCCTCGACGACCCGCGCCCCCTGACCCTCACGGGTGGCCTTCCGTACGCCGGCGGTCCGGGCAACAACTACTGCTCCCACTCGATAGCGGCAGCGGTGGAGCGGCTGCGGCGGGAGCGCGAGAAGAGGGCACTGGTAACGGGGATGGGCTGGTACTTCACCAAGCACGCGGCGGGCGTCTACTCGGGCCGCCCGCCGCCCTCCGCCTATCGTCCCTACCGTCCGGAGGCCGATGCGGCCCTGATCGAGGCGCAGGAGTCGCCTCGCCTGGTGGCAGAGGCGGAGGGCCCCTGCACCGTGGAGACCTACACCGTCGCCTTCGGCCGCGACGGCGAGCCGGAGGAGGGGATCGTGGTCGGCCGCCTGGCCGATGGCTCCCGCTTCCTGGCGAGGGCCGAGGGCGACCGGGAGCTTCTCTGGGAGATGTGCCGGCGTGAGATGGTGGGCGAGCGGGGCCGCGTCAGGCATGACGCCGCAGCGGGCAACGTCTTCTCCCTCTGAGGGGGCGGGCGCCTCTAGGGCGACGGCCCGGCCTGGGGGCTTCCTCCCAGGGGTGGCGCGAGGGGGTTGGAGCGCCCCTCGGGTCGCGGCTCGGGCCCCGAGGGAGCTGAACCCTCGGGGCCAAGGGGGCCTTCCTGTCCTGATGCGCGCCCAGCGGCTCCTGTCCCCGGTCGACATGATCGGACGGCGCGGGTCGTAACGGGCAGGGCCTTAACCGGGTATCGAGGGGTCAAGTCCCACGGCAGGTCGGGGCTCGTATCTGACCGGATGGGGTGACGGCTGCAGGGATCTCGGGTGAAATAGGTGAAATATAGGTATTACCGAGCCTCGTCCTCCGCCAAGGACGGTATGGCGTCGACGGGCAGGTCGGGGTCCAGGTCACTCGGCTGCCAGCCCAGGCGCCGCGCCAGGAACAGATAGTCCCGCTGGGGCGGCGACAGGCGCAGGAAGGTGGCCACGTGGGGGCTGCGACGCACCTCCACCGAGCGGCCGGGGGGCAGGGGCAGGTCCTCCTGCCCGTCCACGCTGAAGAAGGCCTGGTGTTCGCCCCTCACCGTCAGTGACACCACGGCATCCGGGTGAAGCACCAGCGAGCGGCCAGCGGCCAGATGGGGCGAGACGGGCGTTAGCACCAGCTCCCGTGCCTCGGGGTGCAGGACAGGCCCACCGGCCGACAAGGAGTAGGCGGTGCTGCCAGTGGCGGTGGCAACGATGACGGCATCGGCGCGGTACAGGGCCACCATCTCCCCGTCGATGGCCGCTTGCACGTACACGGGACGCCCCAGGCGTGCCCTTCCCACCACCACGTCGTTGAGGCCGATGTAGACCTTCTCGTCCATGCGGGCCTCGAGCATGGCCCGCTCCTCCAGCCTTCCCTGCCCTCGCAGGGCCAGGGCCACGCTCTCCAGGGCCTCGGAGGGATGGACCTCGGCCAGGAAGGCAAGCCGTCCCATGCTGACGCCCATTATGGGCACTCGGTGGGGCACCACCGCACGGGCGGCCCAGAGCATGGTGCCGTCGCCGCCGATGCACACCAGCAGATGAGTGCCCTCGATCAGGCCCAGGGCGCGGCTGTCCCAGGCTGTGGTGAGCCAGACCTCCTCCACCTGTCCCCGCAGGAACCGCTCCAGCTCCCGTCCCAGTTCGTGGGCAGCACGGACGCGGGGATGGACAAAGATGCCGACCCTATGCATGGGGACTCAGCAGGAAGAAGAACTCCAGGTTGCCCTCGGCCCCGGGAAGAGGCGAACGCACCGGCCCCAGGACTCGATAGCCCTGGCCCACAGCCCAGGCCACGAAGCGGCCGATGAGGGTAGCGTGCAGGAGGGGGTCGCGAATGACGCCCCTCCTGGGCACCTCGCCGCGGCGGGCCTCGAACTGAGGCTTGAACAGGACGACGATGCTCCCACCCGGCCGCAGATTGGGTGTCACCGCTGGCAGCACCTTGGTCAGCGAGATGAAGGATACGTCCACGGTGGCCAGGTCTACGGGCTCCGGCAGCCGCCCAAGGTAGCGGGCGTTGGTCCGCTCCATGACCACCACCCGCGGGTCCTGACGCAGCCGTGGGTGGAGCTGGCCGTAGCCCACGTCGATGGCGTAGACGCGACGCGCGCCATGCTGCAGCAGGCAGTCGGTGAAGCCGCCGGTGCCGGCGCCGATGTCGGCGCAGACGAGGCCCTGTACGTCCAATCGGAAGGCCCTCAGGGCATGCTCCAGCTTCTCGCCGCCGCGGCCGACGTATCGGGGAGCGGCGAGGAGGCGCACCTGGGCCTGGTCGTCCACCAGGGTGCCAGGCTTGTCGATGGGCCTGTCGTCGACCAGGACCTCGCCGGCCATGATGCGGGCCCGTGCCTTTTCCCTGCTCTCGACCAGGCCGCGCTCCACCAGCAGCAGGTCCAGCCTTCGCTTGGCCATGGTCCGGGGCGCGGGCAGCGCCTTCAGGATAGAGGCGCCGAGCGCGGCAAGTCAAACGGGAGCGAGACTAGGCTGTCTCTTCCTGGGTCTGCTCTGACCAGAGGTCCACCACCTGGCCGCTACGGGCCAGCAGCAGGGGGCGGCGACGGCCCCGGATGACCTCGGCGTCCACCACGCACTTCTTGATGTCGTTGCGGGAGGGTATCTCGTACATCACGTCTAGGAGACAGTCCTCCAGTACGGTGCGCAGGCCCCGCGCCCCCGTCCTCAGTCGGAGCGCCTCCTCGGCCGCCGCCTCCAGGGCATCGTCGGTGAAGACCAGCTCCACCCCGTCCAGAGCGAAGATCTGCTGGTACTGCTTGACCAGGGCGTTCTTGGGCTCCGTCAGCACCCTCACCAGGGCGGACTTGTCCAGGGAGTGGAGGCTGACGATCACGGGAAGGCGGCCCACGAACTCGGGAATGAGGCCATAGCGCAGCAGGTCGTCGGGCGTCACATACTTCAGCAGCTCGTCCTTGACCTTGGCCGTATCCTCACGGGCGGTGTGGGCCTTGAAGCCGATGGTGCGGCGCCCCTTGCCGATGCGCTGGTCGATGATCTGCTCCAGGCCCTCGAAGGCACCGCCGCATATGAACAGGATGTTGCTGGTGTTGATCTGAATGAACTCCTGGTGGGGGTGCTTGCGCCCGCCCTGGGGCGGCACGTTGGCCACGCACCCTTCGATGATCTTCAGCAGCGCCTGCTGCACTCCCTCCCCCGACACGTCGCGGGTGATGGAGGGGTTGTCGCCCGACTTGCGCGCTATCTTATCGATCTCGTCGATGTAGACGATGCCACGCTCGGCACGGGCGATGTCGTAATCGGCCGCCTGGATGAGCCGCAGCAGGATGTTCTCCACGTCCTCGCCTACGTAGCCCGCCTCGGTGAGGGAGGTGGCATCGGCGATGGTGAAGGGGACGTCCAGTATCTTGGCCAGGGTGCGGGCCAGGAGCGTCTTGCCGCAGCCGGTGGGACCGATGAGCAAGATATTGCTCTTCTCCAGCTCCACCTCACGCAAGTGGCGGCCGGCGGCGATGCGCTTGTAGTGGTTATAGACAGCCACCGACAGCACCTTCTTGGCGTGCTCCTGACCGATGACATACTCGCTCAACTGCTGGTAGATAGCCCGCGGGGGCGGTATCCGCTGTGCCTGGGGCCGGCCCTTGGGGGCCATATCCTCGCGGATGATCTCGTTGCAGAGCTGCACGCACTCGTCGCAGATGTAGACCCCGTTGGGGCCGGCGATGAGGCGGCGCACCTCCTGCTGCCCCTTACCGCAGAAGGAGCAGTGGTAGGAGTAGGTGCGGCTTCCCCGCGGCGGCATTCTCCCTACCCTCCAGGCGCTGCGCCGGGCGCCCCGGCCGGCAGCTTGGGACTCACCAGCACCTCGTCGATGATGCCGTAGTCCTTGGCCTGATAGACGTCCATGAAGAACTCGCGGTCGGTATCCTGGGCGATGCGCTCGATGGGCTGGCCGGTGTGGTAGGCCAGGATCTGACGTATCAGCTCGTTCTGGCGAATGACGTGCTTGGCGATGGACTCCACGTCGGCGGCGCGGCCGGTGACGCCGCCCCGCGCCTGGTGGATGTGGATGGTGGAGTGGGGCAGGGCGTAGCGCTTACCCTTGGCCCCCGCTGCCAGCAATACGGTAGCCATGCTGGCGCACTCGCCCACGCAGATGGTGGCCACGTCGCACTTGACCAGCTGCATGGTGTCGTAGATGGCCAGCCCGGCGCTTATGACCCCGCCCGGAGAGTTGATGTACATGTAGATGTCCTTGTCGGGGTCTTCCCGCTCCAGGTAGAGCAATTCCATGACGATAAGGTTAGCTATCTGGTCGTCGATGGGCCAACCGAGGAAGACGATGCGTTCCTTCAGCAGGAGCGAGAAGATGTCAAAGGCGCGCTCGCCCCTCGGGCCTTGCTCTACTACGTAGGGAATGACGCCGCGGGGGCGCCACAGGTCACTGGTCATCAGTCTCTACCTCCTGTGCTCCGGCAGGGGCGGCTTCCGGCTCGCTGCCGGAGACGATCTCTACCAGTCGGTCCAGGGTCTTGCGTGTCAGCAGGGAGCGGCGGATGGAGTCGCGCCCTGCTGGCGACTCCAGCAGCGCTCGCAGCTGCTGGGCCTCGGCCCCGCCTCCGA
The DNA here is from genome assembly GCA_025062275.1 of Dehalococcoidia bacterium. GTDB lineage: Bacteria > Chloroflexota > Dehalococcoidia > SM23-28-2 > HRBIN24 > HRBIN24. The sequence goes on along the minus strand of JANXAP010000005.1, from coordinate 10,931 downwards.
CCGTTATGGCATCTATCTCGGCCTGGACCTCGTCGTCGGAGACCTGGATCCCTTCCAGTTCGGCCAGCTTGGAGAGGGCCAGGGAGCGGCGCAGGCGCTCCTCGGCGCGGGGCCGCAGCTCCTGCCATGCCTCCTCGGGGGTGCGGCGGAGCTGCTCAAGGTAGCGGTCCACGTCGCGGCCGGCGGCACGGGCCTCGTCCCGCAGCAGCCGTTCCATCTCCTGCTCCAGGAGCACGGGGGGATATTCGATACGCTCGGCTGCCTGCACCAGGGCGTCCACGGCCTGCAGGCGATAAGAGGACTCCAGTTCCTGCTGCTTTCTCTGACGGATGTCCTCCTCCAGGCGGCGGCGCAGGGCAGCCAGATCGGGGAAGCCTTCGCCCACCTGGCGGGCGAAATCGTCGTCCAGGTCGGGCAGGCGCTCCTCCTTCACCTCGTGAATGCGGACGGTGACCTGGGCGGTGCGGCCCGCCAGTTCTCGCCTGGGGTAGTCCTCGGGCACCTGCAGCTCGAAGGCCTTCTCCTCACCCTTGGCCGCGCCGATGATGCCCTCGGCCAGTCCGGGCAGCACCAGGGTCATGCCCTGGCGCAGGCGCAGCTCCACGTCCTCCTCGTCCACCAGGGTGCGGCCGTTGGCCTCCACGCGCACGTCCAGGCGCACTATGTCGCCCCACTGCACAGGACGGTCCACCGGTTCGTGGAGGGCATAGCGACGCCGCAGCTCCTCGAGGGCCTCGTCCACCTCCTCCGGCGAGACCTCCGCCTGGGGCCTGGGCACCCGTAGGGAGCGGTAGTCGCCCAGCTCCACCACCGGTGCCAGGGGCACCGTGGCCTTGATGACTGGAGGCTCCTCCTGCAGCACCTCCACCGTGGGCCGGTCGAAGGGCTCGATGCCCTCCTGGTCCATGGCCTGGCGGACGACCTCGGGTACCAGGATGTCCAGGGCCTCGTGCAGGAGGCGGTGGCGCCCCAGGTAGCGCTCCAGCATTACGCGGGGGGCCTTGCCGCGACGGAAGCCCGGGACTTCGGTGCGCTGGACGAGGCGACGATAGGCCCTCTCCAGGTAGGGCTCCAGGTGCTCAGGCTCGACTCGGATCTCCAGGACGGCCTGACAGTCCTGGGTGCGCTCGGCGCTGACCTTCACGACCTTGGCGATAGAGAAAGGGTGGCTCCCGCTTCGATTATAGCATGAGGCCGTCCCTTGAGGCCAAGGCGCCCGGGTCAGCGGCGGCGGGGGCTGAGGAGGTCGTTGAGGGCGTCGCCCAGAAAGGCGAAGGCCACCAGCAGCACCCCCACCACCGCCGCCGGCACGAACAGCAGGTTGGGGTGGGCCAGCATGTTGCGTGGCCCCGCGTTCTCGATGATCATCACCCCGAAGCTGGGGTGGGGCGGCTGCACGCCGATGCCCAGAAAGGAGAGGGCCACCTCCGCCCCCGCCGCCGTGCCCAGGATGCCGGTGGCGGCCACGATGACCAGGGGGGAGACGTTGGGCAGCAGGTGGCGGGCCAGGATGTGCCCGGTGGAGGCGCCCAAAGCCCGCGCCGCCAGCACGAACTCGCTCTCGCGCAGGGCCAGCACCTGCGAGCGCACCACCCGCGCCATGCCCACCCAGCTGAAGAGGGACAGGGCGCCGAAGATGAGCACGTAGTCGGGCGCCCCCGACTCGCGGATGCCGCCGATGCCGCTCCAGCGCTCGAAGTCGCGGAAGAAGGCGTCCACCCGCGGCCGCACCGTGGCCGTGATGAGCAGCAACAGCATGATGTCGGGCAGGGCGAAGAGCACGTCGCCCAGGCGCATGATCAGGTTGTCCACCCGTCCGCCGGCGTAGCCCGCCAGCAGCCCCAGCCCCACGCCCAGGGCCAGCCCGCCCAGCAGCAGCGAGCAGGCGCTGACGATCACCGTCGTCTGGGCCGACCAGATGAGACGGCTGAGCACGTCGCGGCCCAGGCGGTCGGTGCCCAGGGGATGCTCGCGGCTGGGCCCGGCGAAGGTGTTGCCCAGGTCCTGATGGCGGAAGCTGTAGGGCGCCACCCAGGGCGCCAGCAGCCCCGTCCCGTAGACGACCAGGATGACCAGCAGCGAGGCCACCGCCAGTCGCTTGCGCAGGAAGCGGCGCCAGAAGCTCGGCGCCTCCCTGGGGACGGCGGGGGCCGCTGGCGGCGCCGCGGCGGCCGTGGTCATGCCTGGGCCTCCGCACCGAGGCGCACGCGGGGGTCGATGAAGGCGTAGAGCACGTCCACCACCAGGTTGGCCACCACGAAGGCGGCGCCCGTGAGCAGCACCAGGGCCATGATGCCGTCGTAGTCGCGGGCGTTGACGGCCTCCACGGCGTAGGAGCCGATGCCCGGGATGCCCAGGAGCGTCTCCAGGAATATGGAGCCCGAGAGCAGGCCGACCAGGGCGAAGCCCATCAGGGTGGCGATGGGCAGCAGGGCGTTGCGCAGCACATGTCGTGTCACCACCACGAACTCGCCCAGGCCCTTGGCGCGGGCGGTGCGCACGTAGTCCTCCCCCAGCACCTCCAGCACCTGCGCCCGCACCAGCCGGGCCACCCCTGCCAGGCCGGGGAGCGTCAGGGCCAGCAGGGGGATGACGATGTTCTTGCTCAGGATGCCCAGCTCCAGGAAGCCGAAGAACTCCCTTACCTGCCATCCCCCTACAGGAAGCCAGCGCAGCTTCAGGGCGAAGAGGAACTGCAGCACCGGCACCATCACCAGCACGGGGATGGCGGCGAAGGCCAGCAGCACCCCGATGACGAAGGGATCGCGCCAGGTGCCCTGGTACATGGCCGCCCACACGCCGGCCGGTATGCCCAGAGCGAACACGAGCACCAGCGCCAGCATGTTGTACTGGAAGGTCACCCACAGCCGTGGCTTGATGACCTCCCATACTGGCAGTCCCTGATAACGAAAGCTGGTGCCCAGGTCGCCGCGCAGGACGCCGGCCATATAGCGGCCGTATTGCACGAAGAAGTTCTGGTCCAGCCCCCGCTCCCGCCGTATCTCCTCGATGACTTCAGGGTCTCGGTGCTGTCCCGCCAGCACCCGCACCGGGTCGCCGGGCCCGAAACGGCCCAGGGCGAAGGCGATGAGGCTCACCAGGAAGAGCACCAGCGGCGCCCAGAGAAGGCGATGCAGCACGTAGGTCCAGAGCCCGGCCCTGGCCATGGAGCATCAGCGCTGCAGGGAGACGAAACGCAGATGGGGAACCACGAAGGGCGCGGCGGTGTAGCCCTGGACGTAGGGCTTGACCACGAAGGAGTCGCGCGAGTGGTAGAGCGGTATCCAGGGCGCCTCGCGGACGATGATCTGCTCCGCCTGCTGATAGAGCGAGTAGCGACGGTTCTGGTCCTGTTCTATTCGCGCCTGCTCCAGCAGCCTGTCCACCTCGGGGTTGGAGTAACCCGTATGGTTGTTCTCGCTGCCGCTGTGAAAGAGGATGTCCAGGAAGTTCTCCGGGTCCACGTAGTCGGCGATCCAGCCAAGGCTGAAGAGGTCGAAGTTGCCCCGGTCGATCTCCGTCAGGAAGGTGCCGAAGTCCAGCAACCTCACCTCGATGCGCACGCCCAGGTTCTGCTCCCACATGGCCACGATGGCATCGACGATGGGTCCCGGCGTGCCGCCCACGCCCGAGGTGAGGAGCGTCAGCCCCTGCAGGCGCGCCGGGCCGCCGGCCTGGTCCAGCAGCTGCCGCGCCCGCTGCGGGTCGAAGGGCAACCCCTGCAAGTTGGGGTTGTAGCCCGGCATGCCCGGAGGGAGGATGCCGTTGGCCGGGCGCACCAGGTCGCGCAGCACCACGCTTGCCAGGGCCTGCTTGTCGATGGCCATGGCCAGGGCCTGGCGCACCCGCACGTCGTCCAGGGGAGGCTTACGCACGTTGAAGCCGATGTAGAAGGTGGAGAGCTCGTCCACCTGCTGGAACTCGCGACTGAGGGGGTCGCGGGGGTCCCGCACCCGCTCGATGTCATTGAGTCCCACGGGGGCGATGTCCACTTCGCCGTTCTCGTAAGAGGTGAGGGGGGAGCCGCCGGCCAGGAGGAAGGTGACTCGCGACAGGCTGGGCTTGGGTTGCAGGTAATAATGGGGGTTGGGCTCCAAGACGATGCGCTCTCCCAGCCGCCACTCGGCCAGGCGGAAGGGGCCGGTGCCTATGGGCTGGCGCGTCCAGCCGCGAGGATTGGCCTCCACCTGCTCCCGCTTGACTACGAAGGCCACCGGGTAGGTGAGCTTGGCCAGGAAGTAGCTCTTGGGTGCATCGATGGTGATGCGCAGGGTGAAGTCGTCCACCACCTGGATGCCCGTCACCTCGCTGGCGTTCCCGGCCCGGAACTCCCTCGCTCCCACGATGTCGCCCAAGTAAGAGAGGGCGATGGTGGAGCCGGTGCGCCGATTCAATGCCCGCTCTAGGGAGTACTTGAAGTCGCGGGCCGTCACTGCCCTGCTGCCGTCGCTGAAGATGGCGTTGCGCCGCAGGTAGAAGGTGTACGTGCGACCGTCGTCGCTCACCTCCCAGCGCTCGGCGATGTCGGGGACGATGCGCAGGTCACGGTCGAAGGTGACCAGCCCGCTGAAGATCTCGACGATGTAGCTGGCCGAGGCTACTTCGGTGGCCAGGGCGGGGTCGAGGGTGATGGGGTCGGGTCCGAACAGCCGTAGCTCTCCCGCCTGGCGGCCGGGCAGGCTGCCGCCCGGAAGAGGGGTCTCCGGGCCGCCCCCGCCGCCGCAGGCGGCCAGCAGTAGGAGGGGCGCAGCCAGCAGAAGGAGGATGGGCAGCAGGGGCCTCTTTGGCAGCTCTTTCATCTCGTCTCTCCTGTGTCCTCTCCCGTCGGGTCGTCGGCCTGTGTCTCACTCCTCCCGCAGGCGCAGGTGCAGCTCTCGGAGCTGGTCCTCGGTAACGGGGCCAGGGGCACCCGTCATGGGCTCAGTGGCCGACTTGGTCTTGGGGAAGGCCATCACCTCGCGGATGTCGTCCTCGCCGCAGAAGAGGGCCACCACCCTGTCGAACCCCAGGGCGATGCCGCCGTGAGGCGGGGCGCCGAACTCGAAGGCGTCCAGCATATGGCCGAAGGCGGCGCGCGCCTCCTCGGGCCCCAGGCCCAGCAACCGAAACACCCTCTCCTGCAGCTCCCGTTCGTGTATACGTATGGAGCCGCCACCCAGCTCCCATCCGTTGCAGACTATGTCGTAGGCGCGGGCACGGACGCGGCCTGGCTCCCGCTCCAAAAGCGGCAGGTCCTCCGCCTTGGGGGCGGTGAAGGGGTGGTTCACCGAATACCAGCGTCCGTCCTCTTCGTCCCACTCCAGCAGGGGGAAGTCGGTGATGAAGCAGAAGGCGAAGGTCCTGGGGTCGGCCAGGCCCAGGCGGCGGGCGAGGTAGCGGCGCAGGCCGTCCAGAGCGCGGTTGGCCACCTTCGGCCGGTCGGCCACCAACAGCAGCAGGTCGCCGCGACGGGCACCTGCCCTCCGGGCCATCTGCCGCACCTCTTCCACGTCGAAGTAGCGGGCGACGGGCGAGCGCACATCGTCCGGCGTCAGGGAATCGAGGTCGCCCTCGCCTGCCAGAGCGAAGGAGACCAGGCCCTTGGCGCCCAGCTGCTTCACCACCTCTGTCATCTCCTCTATCTGGCGACGGCTGGCTTCGGCCCCTCCCGGCAGGCACAGGCCGCGCACCTCTCCGCCCTCGGCCAGGACCTGCTTGAAGACGCCGAAGCGGGTGCCGGCCAGGATATCGGAGAAGGTGTGCAGCTCCAGGCCGTAGCGCAGGTCAGGCTTGTCGGTCCCGTAGCGCTCCATGCTCTCCTGATACGTAAGACGGGGGAACGGGGATGGAAAATTCACGTCCGGACGAAAGTGCCTGACCAGCGATACCATCAGCTCCTCTACGAGGCCCAGGATGTCCTCCTCTTCGGCGAAGCTCCACTCCAGGTCCAGCTGGGTGAACTCGGGCTGGCGGTCGGCACGAAGGTCCTCGTCCCGGAAGCAGCGGGCCAGCTGGAAGTAGCGCTCGAAGCCTGCCACCATCAGTATCTGCTTGTACTGCTGTGGCGATTGGGGCAAGGCGTAGAAGCGGCCCGGGTGAAGGCGGGAGGGCACCAGGAAGTCGCGTGCCCCCTCCGGCGTCGGCACCGTCAGGACGGGGGTCTCGATCTCCAGGAATCCCCGGTCGGACAGGAAGTCGCGCACAGCCTTGGCCAGGCGATGGCGCAGGACGATGTTGCGGTGCATGCGCGGCCGCCTCAGGTCCAGATAGCGGAACTTGAGGCGCAGCAGCTCCTCCACCTCCGAGTCGTCGTCGACATAGAAGGGTGGAGTGCGGGCGGCATTGAGCACCCGCGCTTCGCTGGCCCGCACCTCCACCTCGCCCGTGGGCAGGTTGGGGTTTTCGGTGCCGGCGGGCCGGCGGGCCACGACCCCCCGCACTTGAAGGACGTATTCGCTACGGACCGCATCGGCCACGCGGAAGGCCTCGGGGCCTTCCCGCGGGTGGAACACCACCTGCACGATGCCATCGTGGTCGCGCAGGTCGACGAAGATGAGGCCGCCGTGGTCGCGACGTCGGTGCACCCAGCCCGCCAGCACTACCTCCTGGCCGACATGCTGGCTGCCCAGACTGCCGCAGGCATGGGTCTTCAGCATGGCCGAGACCTACTATATCGCACCCGTGAAACCCGCGACAGGCCGCCCTTGACGGGCGGGCAGCGGTGGTCGCACCATCGCCCTTGACATGGAGGGGCCTCTCTCGCTCTATGTGCATATCCCTTTCTGCGAGCTGAAGTGCTCTTATTGCGACTTCAACTCGTATGCCGGCCTGGAGGAGCTGATGGCCCCCTATGTGGAGGCGCTGGCCGTCGAGGCTCGCCTCTGGTCGCGGCTGCTGGGCCGTCCTCCCGTGGGCACCCTCTTCTTGGGCGGCGGGACGCCCAGCCTGCTCCCTCTGCCCATGCTGGGGCGCCTGCTGGAGGCCCTGAGAGACGCCTTCCCGTTCCGGCCCGACTGCGAGACCACGCTGGAAGCCAACCCGGGCACGGTGGACGCCGAATACCTTCGTGGTCTGGTCGCCCTGGGGGTGGACCGCCTGAGCCTGGGCGTCCAGAGCTTCCACGACGACGAGTTGCGGGCGCTGGACCGTCTGCACTCGGCCAGCGAGGCCGAGGAGGCGTACTGGCAGGCGCGGCGGGCGGGCTTTCGCAGCGTCAACCTGGACCTGATATACGGGCTGCCAGGCCAGCCCCTCGAGCGCTGGCAGGCCACGCTGGAGCGGGCCATCGCCCTCGGGCCCGACCACCTCTCGCTCTACGCCCTGACGGTAGAGGAGGGGACGAAGCTGGCCCACGATGTGGCCCGGGGCGTTGCGCCGGCGCCCGATCCCGATGTTCAGGCCGATATGTACGAATGGTCGTCGGAGCGGCTCGCCGCCGCAGGTTACGAGCACTACGAGATATCCAACTGGGCGCGCCCCGGGCACCGCTGTCGCCACAACCTGGCCTACTGGCAGTGTCGCCCCTATCTGGGGCTGGGCGCAGGCGCTCACTCCTGCCTGCCCTGGGGCGACGGCTGGTGCCGCTTCTGGGACGTCTACTCGCCGCGCCGTTACATCCAGGCAGTGGAGGAGGCCTGCCGCGCGAGGGCGCCGGAGGGCACCCTCCCGGAAGCCCTCGCCGCGCTGCCGCAGGTGGCAGGCAAGGAGGTGGTGGGGATGGAGGGGGCCATCTCCGAGTTCCTGATGATGGGCCTGCGGCTGAGGGACGGCGTGTCGCTGGAAGAGTTCCGCCGCCGCTTCGGGTGCGAGCTGCTCGATGCCTTCGCCGGTTCCCTGGAGGAGCTGAGCGAGCTGGGGCTGGCGGAGGTGAGGGATGGTCGCCTGCACCTCACCCGCCGCGGCCTGCTTCTCGCCAACGAGGTCTTCGTGCGCCTGTTGCCCTCCTAGAGGGCAGGCTCGCCTCAGCCGAGGCCGTCCAGGTTGTGGGCGCGCTTCACGGCCGACAGCACCACCGAAATGTCGGGCCCGGGCACCTGGGGGCCGTCGCCCAGGGGGTCTGGGGTGAAGGGGCGGTCTAGGAGGGCATCGAAGCAGGCGCGGACCGACCAGGCCAGGGCTGTCAGGTCGTAGCCGCCCTCCAGGGCGAAGAGGAGACGGCCATCGCACAGCTCCCGCGCCAGGTCGCGCAGCAGGCAGGCCAATTCGTAGTAACCGCGAGTGGAGATGAGCATCTGTGCCAGCGGGTCGGCGAAATGGGCGTCGAAGCCCGCTGACACCAACAGCAGCTCGGGACGGTAGCGGCGCAGAGCCGGAACGCACACCTCACGATAGGCCCGCAAGAACTCATGGGTGCGGCAGCCTCGGGGCAAGGGCACGTTGATGGTGGTGCCCCGGGCGTCGCCCTCGCCCGTCTCGGCCCAGTAGCCCGTGCCGGGATAGAAGGGGTACTGGTGAGTGGAGAGATAAAGGACACGAGGGTCGGCGTAGAAGATGTCCTGGGTGCCGTTGCCGTGGTGCACATCGAAGTCGACTATAGCCACCCGCGACAGCCCCTTCTCCTCCAGGGCCACCTTGGCGGCGATGGCCACGTTGTTGAAGAGGCAGAAGCCCATGGCCTTGGTGGGAGTGGCGTGGTGGCCGGGAGGGCGCACCAGGCAGAAGGCCGACTCCACATCGCCGTCCAGTATGGCCTCCAGGGCGGCGAGGCAGCCGCCGACGGCCCGGACGGCGGCGGCATAGGAAGAGGGCGTGATGTAGGTGTCGGGGTCCAGCCAGTCGCCGCCGCTGTCGGCCTTGGCGCGGATCTCGGCCACCATTTCCCAGGAGTGGGCCAACTCCAGATGGGCAGCCGAGGCATCGCGGGCAGGGATGGGGATCAGGTCCGTGAGCAGCCCTTGCTCCTCCAGGTGGGCCATGATGGCCTGGAGCCGCTCGGGGCACTCGGGATGGCCTGGGGCCCTGTGCTCCAGGTATAGCGGATCGTAGACGTAGCCGACGCGGCCCATATCTGCAGGGTATGGTAACAGAGGCATCGGAGGGGGTGCTATACTCGCCCTGGGACGCTCCCGTCGCTATGTACACCATCGGCACTGCCGGACACGTCGACCACGGCAAGTCCAGCCTCATCAAGGCCCTCACCGGCATCGACCCCGACCGCCTGCCCGAGGAGAAGGCGCGGGAGATGACCATCGACCTGGGGTTCGCCTGGCTGCGGCTCCCCTCCGGCGTCGAGGTGAGCATCGTGGACGTGCCCGGCCACGAGCGCTTCGTGCACAACATGCTGGCCGGAGTCGGCGGCATCGACTTGGCCCTGCTGGTGGTGGCCGCCGACGAAGGGGTGATGCCCCAGACGAGGGAGCACCTGGCGATCCTGGACCTGCTGGAGGTGTCGCGGGGTGTGGTGGCCCTAACCAAGAAGGACCTGGTGGACGACGAGTGGCTGGAGCTGGCCCAGCTGGAGGTGGAGGAGGCCCTCAAGGGCACATCCCTCGAGGGGGCGCCGATGGTGGCCTGCTCCTCGGTCACCGGAGAGGGGCTGGAAGAACTGCTGCGAATTCTAGACGGGGAGCTGGCCCGAACGCCGCCCAGGCGGGATATGGGTCGCCCGCGCCTACCCATCGACCGGGCCTTCAGCCTGCCCGGCTTCGGCACCGTGGTCACCGGCACCCTCGTGGACGGCTCCCTGACGGTGGGGCAGGAGGTGGAGATCGTGCCAGGGGGCCTGCGGTCGCGGGTGAGAGGGCTGCAGAGCCACGGCCGGCCCCTGGAGAAGGCGCCGCCCGGCCGCCGCACCGCTGTCAATCTGCCCGGCATCGCCGTCGACGAGCTGGAGCGGGGCATGGTGCTGACGACGCCAGGCTGGTTGCGGCCTACCACTGCCGTAGACGTGCGCCTCCGCGTCGTCCCCTACCTGAAGAGGCCGCTCCGCCACAACCTGGAGGTGACCTTCCACACGGGCGCCGCTGAGGTGTCGGGCCGCCTGCTGTTGCTGGACGCCGACGAGGTGCCGCCGGGAGGGTCGGCCTGGGCACAGGTGCGGCTGGCCCGGCCCGTGGCCTGCCTGCCCGGAGACCACTTCGTGGTGCGCGACCCCAACGGCACCCTGGGGGGCGGACGCATCGTCGAGGTGCACGCCCGCCGCCACCGCCGCCACCATGCGCCTACCCTGGAGCGTCTGGCGCGGCTGGAATCGGGGACGCCCAAGGAGCGCTTGCTGGTGGCCCTCGCCGCCGGCCCGGCCAGCCTGCGGGAGGTGGCCCTGGCCGCTGGCCTGCCGCTGGAACAAGCCAGGGAAGAGCTGGCGGGCCTGCTGGCGGAAGGGCGTGTCCAGGTCCTGGGCCAGGGCCTCCTGAGCGACGACGCTGCAGTGGCCTCGCGAGAGGCCCTGGAAGGGATGCTGGCACGGGCGCGGGAGGCTCTGACCGCCTACCACCGCCAGTGGCCGCTCCGGCGCGGCATGCCCAGGGAGGAGCTGCGCAGCCGTCTGGGCCTGCCCCAGAGGACTTTCGAGGCTGTCCTCGCCTACTGGGCGGGGACGGGTGCCCTGCGGGACGAGGCCGGCACGGTGGCCCTTCCCGAACATCGTCCCACGCCTTCGCCCGAGCAGCGACGGCGGGCCGAGGAGTTCCTGGCCGCGCTGCGGGCCAGCCCTTTCCATCCGCCCCCGACGTCGAGCGTGGACCCGGAGCTGCTGTCCTATCTGGAAGGGGAGGGACAGGTGGTGCGGGTCTCGTCCGAGGTCGTCTTCGCCGCCGAGGCCTACCGCGAGATGGTGCGAATGGTGGTGGAGACCATCCGTCGCCAGGGCAGCGTCACCCTGGCCCAGGTACGTGACATGCTGGGCACCAGCCGCAAGTACGCCCAAGCGTTGCTGGAGCACCTGGATGCCCAGGGGGTGACAGTGCGCCGCGGCGACGAGCGAGTCCTGCGTCGTCCGCCCTCATGAAAGGGGC
>JANXAP010000004.1 GCA_025062275.1 Dehalococcoidia bacterium | reverse complement strand
CCCTGAGATCGGCAGGCAGCGCCGCCCGTCGGCCCAGCAACACCCCCTGCGATAGGGATGCCTCCGGTTCGGGCAGCGAACGCTCCAGGGCTGTCGCCAGGCGCTCCCGCCAGGCGACGAGGGCCGAGGCCACAGGGCCTCCCTCGCCCTGGGCCAGCAGACGCAGACGAGGGAAATCGACCAGCGCTACGATGCCTCTGCGCGACAGGTGAGCGCCGTAGTCGAACTCGGGCAGGGACGGAGGGGATCTCAGCTCCCCTTCCAGCTCCAGCAAGTCGCCGTAGCGATAGCGGGGCTGGGGAGGGGCCGTTATCAGCACCCGCCCCGCGGCCTTCTGCCAGGGGCCTTCGACATCGGCCTGAACTTCCCGCACCGACAGGGTGTAACGGACGTGGACGCCCCGCTCCTCGGGCATGCCGTCCACCACCCCTCGCAGGGCGACTGTGCCCACGTCGATATAGGGCACCGAGGGTGATGAGCCGGGTGGCGTGAGGGAAGCGTCGTAGCGCCAGGCAGCGGCAAAGGCCAGCACGGCTGCCAGGGCCACCAGGGGCAGCCAACGGGGACGCCAAGCAGCGGCCCCCAATGCCAGCGCCCAGGCCGCCGCCAGGGGGGCCAGGGGACGGGCCTCGCTGAAGACCGCCGCGGCGGTGCCCAGCAACCAGGCCAGACAGAGGTATCCCAGGGCGTTCAGGGGCCCACCGTCACCAGGTCCTTGATCTGCTCATAGACCGACTGGGGCACCAGGCGACGGGTCAGCAGCTCCTCGGGACTGGCGAAGGGGCCGTCGTTCTGGCGTGACTGGACGATGCGCTCGGCCCGCACCGGCCCTACCCCGGGCAAGGCCTCCAGTTCGCGGGCGCCGGCGCTGTTGATGTCGATGAGCTGGTTCCCGGCGGGTGCCGGGGTCTGGCCCACGCGCGGCACCGAGATATGGTCCTCGTCGCGGATCCGCCGGGCCAGGTTCACGCGGGCCAGGTCGGCATCGGCCGTCGGGCCGCCAGCCGCCTCCAGTGCATCTATCCAGCGGTCGCCTTCGCGGAGGGTGTAGACGCCGGGGCTTCGGACGGCGCCGATGACGTAGACCCGCAGCTCGCTGGGGGCGGGAGTCAGCTCCAGGGCAGGCAAAGGGCGGCCTTCTCGTCCCAGCAGGTAGCCCAGGGCCACCAGCAAGGGAGACCCGAGAGCCGCCAGGAGCAGGAAGCGGTAGCGCTCCCAAAGCCCCGTCATGGGGCGCCTCTAGCTATCGGCCCGCCACTATACCAGCAGCGATAACGGGTGTCAACTCACTCCCAGCCACAGGCCAGAAAGCCGTCTGCTATACTGGGTCGTGCCATGTCGGGGTCCCTCTGTGGCCGCGACGTCCTGTCCATAGCCGACCTGAAGGCGGGCGAGCTGCGCTCCCTGCTGCACACGGCCCTGCGCCTGAAGGTCGAGGGCCACGGTCAGCCCCTGACGGGCCGAACGCTGGCCCTCCTGTTCGAGAAGCCTTCGTTGCGCACCCGCCTCTCTTTCGAGGTGGCCATGCGCTCTCTGGGCGGCAACTGCCTCTACTTCTCCCCTCAGGAGGTGGGGCTGGGCGTGCGGGAGCCGGTGAAGGATGTGGCCCGGGTGCTGGAACGGCACGTGGACTGCATCGCGGTGCGCACCTTCCAGCAGGAGAAGGTGGAGGAGATGGCCCGCTACGCCTCGGTGCCGGTCATCAACGCCCTCTCGGACCACGAACACCCCACCCAGGCCATGGCCGACCTCCTGACGGTCCTGGAAGCCAAGGGCCGCCTGGAGGGCGTGACCCTGGCCTTCGTGGGCGATGGCAACAACGTTGCCCGCTCCCTCTGCCTGGGAGCGGCCATGTGCGGCCTTCACTTCCGCATAGCCTCGCCCCAGGGCTACGAGCTGCCGGCCGACCTCGTGGAGCGGGCACGGGCGCTGGCCAGGGAGAGCGGCGGCAGCATCGCTTTGCTGCGACGGCCCGAGGAGGCGGTGGCCGATGCAGATGTGGTATACACCGACGTCTGGACGAGCATGGGGCAGGAAGGGGAGGCCGAGGCGCGGCGCAGGGCCTTCGAGGGCTACACCGTCGACACAGGCCTTTTGGCCATGGCCCGCCCCGACGCCATCTTCATGCACGACCTTCCGGCCCACCGCGGCGAGGAAGTGACCGACGAGGTGATGGAGGGGCCACAGTCGGTCGTCTGGCAACAGGCCGAGAACAAGACCCACGCCATCAAGGCGCTGCTGCTGGCCCTGCTGGTCGGCGAGGGAGGATAGGGGCGGTGGGCAGCCTGGGCGACGCCGTGCGAGAGGCGCTGGCGCGCTTCGAGCCGGCCAGCGTCCTGGATATCCTGGCCATCGCCGTCCTGATCTACCTGGTGCTGGTGCTGTTGCGGGGCACCGTGGCCATCACCCTGCTCCGGGGTGTGGTCATTCTGGTGGTGGCCATGCTCATCCTGGCCCAGGTGCTGGACCTCACTGTGCTCCAGTTCGTGCTGCGCAATGCCCTGCCAGCGGTGCTCATCGTCCTGGCCATCGTTTTCCAGCCGGAGCTGCGCCGCTTCCTGGAGAGGCTGGGGCGCACGGGCCTCTGGCTGAGGACTCCCCGCCACGCCTATGACCAGACCCTGGACGCAGTGGTCCAGGCCGCCATGGAGCTGGCCCAACGCCACCACGGCGCCCTCATGGCCCTGGAACGCGAGACGGGCCTCCAGGACTACGCCGAGACGGGGGTGAAGCTGGACGCCCTGGTGAGCCGCGAGCTGCTGATGGGCATCTTCTATCCCAACTCGCCCCTGCACGACGGGGCGACCATCATCAGGGGGAACCGGGTGGTGGCTGCCGGTTGCACGCTGCCCCTCTCCCAGCGTTCGGAGGTAGAGGGCGGCGGCCTGAGACACCGGGCTGCCCTGGGCCTCACCGAGACTACCGACGCCGTCTGCGTGGTGGTCTCCGAGGAGGCAGGGCAGGTGTCGGTGGCAGCCAACGGCCGCATTATGTGGGGGCTGGACGAGCGGCAGTTGCGGGCCGTGCTGCGCAGCATCCTGGTGCCGCCGGAGCCTGGCCTGCGCCCGGTGCGCCCCCTCTAGCCCGGAGGCCCGTGTAGGCCATGCTCACTGAAGCACAGCGCTACTTCCACGCCTGTCTCCTGCTGGTCCGTCGCGCCGCCGTTTCCCTGCGGGAGAACGCCGGGCTGGCCATCCTCTCCCTGGTCTTGGCCTTTCTGCTGTGGGTGTTCGTGGGCGGCCAGGAGGAGTCCAACCCCGTCCGCAGCGGCCTGGTGCCCAACGTGGAGGTGCAGGTACAGCCGGTAAACCTGCCCCAGGGCCTGGCCCTGGCCTCGGAGCTGCCGCGGGTGCGGGTGCGGGCCGAGGCCTCGTCAGACGTCTGGGACCGCCTTTCCCCCGACGACTTTCGCGCCTTCGTCGTCCTCAGCGGCCTGGGTCAGGGCACCCATCAGGTGCCGGTCCAGGTGGAGCCGCGCACCGCCCGCGGCGGCCTGCGGGTGCTGGGGGCCGAGCCGCCGCGCGTCGAGGTCTCGCTGGTGCCCCTGGCCGTCAAGTCGGTCCCGGTGCAGGTGATGGTGGAGGGCAGCCCGGCCGACGGCTATGCCGCCGGACCTGCCCAGGTGGACCCGGCCCAGGTGACGGTGCTGGGTCCCCAGGAGCTGGTGTCGGCAGTGGCCAAGGCGGTGGCCCGCATCGAGCTGGCGGGCGCCCGTGCCGACCTGGTCCGTGCCCTGCCTCTGGAGCCGCAGGACAGGCTGGGCGTCCTGGTGAGGGGCGTCTCCCTCGACCCCTCGGCCGTCAACGTCACCGTGCCGGTCTCCCGCATAGAGACAGCCCGGCTGGTGCCCGTAACGCCTTCCATCGTCGGCAGCCCCGCTCCTGGCTACAATGTGGTGGGGGTGGAGGTCGACCCGCCCGTGGTCTCCCTGGTAGGGCCGGAGCAGGCTGCAGGGGCCATCGCTTCCCTCTCCACAGCCCAGGTGAACATCTCCGGCGCCCGCGCCGACGTGGTGCGAACCGTTCCCCTGGACCTGCCCGCAGGCGTGGTGGTGCGCGGCCCGGGCCAGGTGACGGTGCGGGTGAGGGTCCAGCCAGCGCCCGGACAGGCCACCTTCGGCGTCCCCTTGCGGGCCGAGGGTCTGGACAGCGGCCTCTCCGTGTCGGGGCTGCCGCCCCTGGTGCAGGTGACCCTCTCCGGCCCCCTGCCGCTGCTGCAGGGCCTGGATCCCAGCGGCATCGTCGCCCGCGTCTCCCTGGCCGGACTGGGGCCGGGCCGGCACCTGGTGCCGGTCCAGGTGATGGCCCCCAGCGAGACCACGGCCATCGCCGTGGTGCCAGCGCAGGTCGAGGTGGTCATCTCCCGGTCATGAGCCAGGAACGGACGGCCCAGACGGTGGCCAGCCGGAGGCCCCTGGTGGCCATCGTAGGTCGGCCCAACGTGGGCAAGTCCACCCTCTTCAACCGCCTGGTAGGTGGCCGCAAGGCCCTGGTGGAGGACATCCCCGGCACCACCCGCGATCGCCTCTACGCCGAAGTGGAATGGGGAGACCGCGCCTTCACGCTGGTGGACACGGGCGGCCTTGATCCCGGCAGCGAAGAGGCCTTCGCTACCCTGATTCGCCGCCAGGTAGAGATAGCCCTGGCCGAGGCCGATGTAATCCTGTTCGTGGTGGACGCCTCTCAGGGCCCCACCGCCACCGACCTGGAGATCGCCGAACTGCTGCGACGCACCGGCCGCCAGGTGCTGCTGGTGGCCAACAAGGCCGACAACGACCGCCGCCAGCAGGCAGCCCTGCAGTTCTACGAGCTGGGGCTGGGGGAGCCGATCGTCATCAGCGCCTACCACGACCTGGGCGTGGACGAGCTGCGTCGCGCCCTGATGGCCCTGCTCCCCCCCGTCGAGGCGGCGACGGAGCCGCCGACGGAGCTGGCCCTGGCCATCGTCGGGCGGCCCAACGTGGGCAAGTCCATGCTCCTCAACGCCGTTCTGGGCCAGGAGCGGGTGGTAGTGAGCGAAGTGCCCGGCACCACCCGCGACGCTGTGGACACCCCTCTGGAATACAGGGGGCGGAGGCTGCTGCTCATCGATACCGCCGGCATCCGCCGCCGGGGTCGCATCGCTCCCGGGCTGGAGCGCCACAGCGTGGAGCGGGCACGGCAGGCCGTCCGTCGCTGCGACGTGGCCCTGCTGGTCATCGACGCCACCGAAGGGGTGACAGCCCAGGACACCCACATCGCTGGCCTCGTGCTGGAGGAGTGCAAGGGCCTCATCGTCGTGGCCAACAAGTGGGACCTGATGCCCGACACCGAGGAGTCGCGTCGCCGCTTCGCCGCCGAGGCCCTGGCGAGGCTCAAGTTCGTGCCCTGGGCGCCCCTGGCCTTCGTCTCCGCCAAGACGGGGCTGAACCTGGAGGGGCTGCTGGACCTGGTCGTGGAGATAGGGGACAAGCGGAGGCAGCGGGTGCCCACCTCCCGCCTCAACGCCGTCATTCGCGAGGCGGTGGCACGCCATCCACCCCCTATGACGGGCAAGCGCCAGTTCAAGGTCTATTACGTCACTCAGCCCGAGGTCGACCCGCCCACCTTCGTGTTTTTCTGCAACGACCCGAATCTGCTACACTTTTCCTACCGCCGTTATCTCGAGAACGCCATCCGCCGCCACTTCGACTTCGAGGGGACGGCTATACGGATGGTCTTCCGGGGGCGAGGCGAGGGCTGACATGTGGGAGCTGGCAGCGGCCGGCATCATCGGCTACCTGGTGGGGGCCATCCCCTTCGGCTATATCCTGGGGAGGCTCCTGCGCGGCATCGATGTCCGCGACTACGGCAGCGGGGCGACCGGCGCCACCAACGTATTGAGGGTGCTGGGGCCCAAGGCCTTCCTGGCCACCCTGTTGCTGGACTCCCTCAAGGGCTGGATCCCGGTGCTGCTGGCCTGGCACGTGACCCATGACCACACGGTGCAGGTGGTGATGGGCATCTGCGCCATCGTGGGCCACGATTTCCCCATCTACATTGGCTTCCGGGGCGGGCGTGGAGTGGCCACCGCCTTCGGCGTCTACGCTGCCCTCCTCTTCCCCCTGGCAGCCGGCCTCACGGCCCTGGGCGTGTTCATCGTCCTGGCCTTCCGCTACATGTCCCTCATGTCCATCATCACCGTGCCCCTGGGGGCCCTGGTGTTGCTGGCCCTGGGGCTCGCCGAGGCCCGGATGCCCGGGGTGGGAGAGGTGCCCGAGTCCTACGCCGTCTTCGGGCTGGTGGCCAGCGCCCTGGTGCTGTTGCGTCACACCGGCAACATCCGCCGCCTGCTGGCCGGCACCGAGCCCAAGATCGGCGAGGGCGGCCGGCCGCGCATGGCCCCCCGCCCGGACACGGGGCGCTAGAGCCTTTCGAGGTGGGAGATGACGCCCGACGACCTGCGCGAAGAGATGGAGAAGGCCCTGCGGGGCTGGGACGTGGACTACGTGGAGGTGCGCATCGACGAGACCACGTCCACCCGCATCGTCTACCGCGGCCGCGACCTGGAGGAGATAGGACGCTCTCGCAGCTTCGGCGGCAACGTGCGCGCCCTCTACCGCGGTGGCTGGGGCTTCGTCAGCTTCAACGACCCTCGTGACCTGCGGCGGCGGGTGGAGCAAGCGGTGGCCCAGGCCCGTTTCGTGGGACGGGAGAAGAGCCACCTGGCCGAGGTGGAGCCGGTGGTGGCCATCGTCCCCCTGGAGGTGGGCAAGGACCCCCGCCTCGTCCCCCTCGCCCACAAGAAGGAGCTGCTGGACCAGTACAACGAGCTGATCTGGTCCACCCCCGGCGTCAGCTCGTCCAACATCTTCTACTCCGACGCTCACAAGCGAGTGCTCTTCGCCAGCTCCGAGGGGGCCTTCGTCCAGCAGGAGCGGATCGACGTCACCGTGCGCATCGGAGCCACCGCCCGCCGCGACGGCGACGTGCAGCAGGCCAGCGTCAGCCTGGGCGCCCTCAACGACTACTCCTTCGTGGAGACGCTACACGATGAGGTGCAGCGGGTGGCCAGGCGAGCGGTGGAGCTGCTGGACGCGCCTTATGTCAAGCCAGGGGTCTACCCGGTGGTGCTGGACCCGATACTGGCGGGGGTCTTCTGTCACGAGGCCTTCGGCCACCTCTCGGAGGCGGACCACATCTACGAGAACGAGCGACTGCGCGAGCTGATGGTGCTGGGCAGGCGCTTCGGGCAGCCCGTCCTGAACATCGTAGACGGGGCAGCGGTGCCGGGCCTGCGGGGCAGCTACCGCTACGACGACGAGGGGGTGCCGGCCCAGAAGACCTACCTGATCAAAGAGGGCGTGCTGGTGGGACGCCTCCACTCCCGGGAGACGGCGGGCAAGATGGGCGAGCGGCCCACGGGCAACGCCCGCGCCCTGGACTACCGCTTTCCGCCCATCGTGCGCATGACCAACACCTACATCGAGCCGGGCGACGCCACCTTCGAGCAGCTTATCGCCGACATCAAGGAAGGGGTGTACGCCTGCAACTGGTACGGCGGCACCACCAGCATGGAGATGTTCACCTTCTCGGCCGGCGAGGCCTACATGATACGCAACGGCCGGGTAGCGGAGCTGCTGCGGCCGGTGAAGCTGACGGGCAACGTGTTCGAGACGCTGATGAACATAGACGGCATCGGTCGCGACCTGGCCTTCAATCAGGGCGGGGGGTGTGGCAAGGCGGGGCAGATGCCCCTGCCCGTCTCCAACGGCTCCCCCCACATCCGCATCCGCCAGTGCGTGGTGGGAGAACGCTGATGCTCGAGGAACTGATAGACGTCGCGCTGAGGCGTGGGGCGCAGGAGGCGGAGGCCTTCTACTCCGAGGTGGAGGAGGCGCCCGTCCTGTTCGAGGCCAACCGTCTCAAGCAGCTCAACGGCCGCCAGGTCTCGGGCGTCGCCCTGCGCGTCATCGTCGACGGCCGCCTGGGGGCCGCCTCCTCCAGCCGCCCCGGCGATGTCGAGGGCCTGGTGGAGATGGCCCTGGAGGCAGCCCCCTACGGCCCCGAGGCCCACTTCAGCTTCCCAGCTGAGGACGGCTACCCCCAGGTAGAGACCTACGACGTGGCGGTGGAGGCCTTCCCTCTGGACGACATGGTTCACCTGGGCCAGTCCCTCATCGACGCCGTCCGGCGACAGCAGCCCGAGCTGGTGTGCGACGCCAGCGTCCGCAAGGCCATCCATCGGGTGGTGGGCCTCAACTCCAACGGCGGCAGCTTTCAGTACCGTCGCACCATCTTCTCCGTGGGTGTGCACGGTACCCTGGTGCGGGGCACCGATATGCTCTTCGTGGGCGACTCTCAGGCCTCCTGCCAGGCCATCCGCGACGGGTCGGCGGTGGTGGGGGAGGTGCTGCGCCAGTTGCGCTGGGCCGAGCGCACGGCCAGGGTCGCCACCGGCGAGATGCCGGTGGTCTTCACCCCCCAGGGCGTGGCGGGGGCGCTGCTGGGGCCGCTGGCCACCGCCTTTTCGGGGCGGATGGTGCACCAGGGCCAGTCGCCCCTGGCCGGTCGCCTGGGCGAGCGCCTCTACGACCGCCGCTTCTCCCTGTGGGATGACCCTACGCTGCCCTACCGCACTGGCAGCCGCATCTGTGACGACGAGGGCGTGGCCAGCCGTCGCCTGCCCCTGGTGGAGGAAGGGGTGGTGCGCCACTTCCTCTACGACCTGCAGACGGCGGGCATGGCCGGGGCCGAGCCCACCGGCCACGGCAGCCGCGGGCCGGGCGGGCAGGTGGGCATATCCCCCTCCTGCCTGGTGTTCTCCGAGGGCGAGATGGGCCTGGAAGAGCTGGTGCGAGAGGTGGGGGAGGGCCTGGTGGTGGAGCAGCTCATGGGCGCCGGCCAGGGCAACGTGCTGGGGGGCGACTTCTCGGGCAACGTCCTGCTCGGGTATAAAATAGAGGGTGGCGAGGTGGTGGGCCGGGTCAAGGACACGGTGGTGGCGGGCAACGTCCACCGCCTCCTGGCCGAGGCCCTACTGGCCCTGGGGCGCGGCCGCTGGGTGGGCGGCTCCCTTTACGTGCCGCCCATAGCCTTCGCCCGCCTCAGCGTGGCCGCCAAGGGATAACGTGTCCTGGGGAACGCTCCTGGAGGAGCTGGCAGAGCCGCATAGGCCCCTGCGGGCCTCCCACCTGGCCCGGCTCTCGGACTTGACCCCGGCCCGACAGGGAGAGCTGGCACGTCTCTGGCCCCGCATCGAGACCCCCCGCAGGCGCCGCATCGTCGAAAGGCTGGTGGAGATGTCGGAGGAGGACCTGGTGCTGGACTTCAGCCCCGTGTTCCTCCTGGCCCTCGAAGACCCCGACGCCGACGTGCGAACGCTGGCTGTCCGCGGACTCTGGGGCGACGAGCGACGACAGGTGCTGCAGAGGCTGCTGGCGGTGCTGGAGTCGGACCCGGAGCCCCGGGTGCGGGCCGAGGCCGCTCTGGCCCTGGGCAACTTCGTCCGACGCTACTCCGTTGGGCACCTGCGGGAGAGGCACTTCCGGCCCATCGAGAGCGCCCTGCGGCGGGCCATCGAGAGCCCCGACGAGGCCGAGGAGGTGCGGGCCAGGGCGCTGGAGGCCATCGGCTACTGTGCCGACCGAGCCTGGGTGAGGGAGGCCATACGCACCGCCTTCGAGAGCGGCCGCCACCGGCTGCGAGTCAGCGCCCTGCAGGCCATGGGGCGCAGCGGCGAGTCCCGTTGGCTCCCCCTGCTGCTGCGGGAGCTGTCCAGCGACGACCCGGAGCTGCGCTACGAGGCAGCCGCCGCCTGTGGGGCCATAGGTGACGAAGCGGCGGTGCCCCATCTGGCCCCCCTGCTGCAGGACGAGGACGAGGAGGTGCGGGAGGCCGCCATCGCCGCCCTGGGCGAGATCGGCGGCCGCGAGGCGCGGGAGCTGCTCCTCCCCTTGCTGGAAGACCCATCGCCGGCCATCCGCGCTGCCGCCGAGGCAGCCCTGGCCGAGCTGGAGTTCGGGGAGGACCCCTTCTCCCTGCGCTCCTTCCTGGATGAACGCTAGACGTCGGTCGCGTCTGCCAGTGGAGGAGGCCGTCTCGGCCGGCGGCGTAGTATTCCGCCGCGGCCCCGACGGCATCGAGGTGGTCATCTGCGGTCGCACCCGCGACGGCGTCTGGGGGCTGCCCAAGGGTGCCCCTGCGCCGGGCGAGTCCCTCGAGGAGGCCGCGGTGCGGGAGGTGGCCGAAGAGACGGGCCTGCAGGTGCGGCCGCTACGCAAGATCGGCACCATCGAGTATTGGTTCGCCCGTCCTCAGGACGGCGTGCGGGTGCACAAGCGCGTCCATCACTACCTCATGGAGCCGGTGGGCGGCAGCACCGACCAGCACGACTGGGAATACGACCGGGTGGAGTGGGTGCCGCTGGACGAGGCCCTCGCTCGCCTCACCTACAAGAACGAGGCCGAGGTGGTGCGCAAGGCCGCCCAGCTCCTGCAGGAGATGGAGCAGGCGTGATAACACCCCGGGACGACGTGGTGGCGCGAGGCAGGCGCGTCGTCCTGCGCCGGAAGCGCATGGCCGACGTGGTCGAGGACTACGCCTGGCGGGCCGACGAGGAGCTGGCCCGCTTCGACGCCGCGCCACCCCTGCGGCTGCCCTTCGCCGACTTCGCCCGCCACTGGGAGATGGACATGCGCTTCAGCGACGTGCCCCAGCGCAATCTGGCCATCGAGGACGAGGCGGGCCAGCGCATCGGCAACGTCATGTACTACAACCTGGACCGCTGGCGCAAGGAGGCCGAGATCGGCATCAGCATCGGTCGGCGGGAATATTGGGGCCGCGGCTACGGCAGCGACGCCGTCCGTGCCCTGGCGCGGCACCTGTTCCGCACCACCGACCTGCGCCGTCTCTACCTGCACACCCTGGACTGGAACGTGCGCGCCCAGCGGGCCTTCCAGAAGGCAGGCTTCCGCCCCTGCGGCGTGGCCCACCGCAACGGCCACAGCTTTCTGGTGATGGAGCTGAGGCGGGAGTGGTTTTTCCCTATCCCTGGGGACGGGCAGGACGCCCCGGAATCTCCAGGTCGGGGGGCGGCGGCGCCGGGTTAGGGATGTCGTAGGTCAGGAACTGGGGCACCAGCTCCGCCAGCTCCTCGATGGTCCACATCCCGTCCTTGGTCAGCTGACGCACGGGCATCTCCTCATAGGCCAGGGAGATGTGCCCGCCCGCCACGTGGAATATCTTGCCGTTGACGTTCCAGGCCTCGTCGCTGGCCAGGAAGACTACCATGGGGGCCACATGCTCCGGCGTCCGCTCCACCAGTTGCTGCGGGGGCGGCGGGGGCGCCAGGCCCCGCTGGGCGCGCATCTCGGCCAGCCCCTGGGTCATGCGCGTCAGGGCAGCCGGGGCCACAGCGTTGCAGGTGACGCCGTAGCGCCCCAGGTCCCGCGCCACCACCCGCGTGAACCCCGCTATCCCAGCCTTGGCCGCACCATAGTTGGCCTGCCCAGCATTGCCCCGCAGCCCCGAGATAGAGCTGATGTTGATGATGCGGCCGTAGCGCTGCTGCCGCATCAGCACCGACGCGTGCCTGGTGCAGTTGAACGTCCCCTTCAGATGCACCGCAATGACCGCGTCCCACTCCTCCTCCGTCATGTTGAATATCATCCGGTCCCGCAGTA
>JANXAP010000003.1 GCA_025062275.1 Dehalococcoidia bacterium | reverse complement strand
GCCCGGGCGAAGGTCACCTGGAAGGTGACGGGGTTGGGGCTCAGGGGCTGCAGGCCGGAGTTGACCAGGGCGGTGCCGTCGTAGGGGCCGCTGGGGGGCGTGGGGGCGAAGAAGGGCTGCGCCTGGTCAGGGCTGGGGGGCTGCTGGCCCGGCGGGAAGAAGGTGACGGTGTGGGGCTCGGGCCCCGTGAAACGCCACTCTACCGTCGTCCCTACCGGCACGGTGATGGACTGGGGCAGGAACTCCAGCACGGCGATGTTCACGTCCTGGGGGTCGTTGAGGCCGGCCCGCAGGGCGATGACGCCCGGCGCGGTGGGCGTCTGGCCGACGGGGGTCTCCTCTTCGCCGCCGCAGGCAGCGGCCAGGACAGCCACCGCGGCCAGGGCCAGGGCGACGGCCACCCACGCGGCGCGGCGCGAGCGGCCGGATAAGGCTCCGTCCTTGACTGACTCCTGCATGCTCTTCCTCCTCCTCACTCCTCCGCAGTCCCGGGCCGGATGTTCTGGTTCAGGCGGAAGAAGTTGGTGGGGTCGTAGCGCGCCTTTAGGGCGGCCAGCCGGCCGTAAGCGGCGCCGTAGGCCTCGTGCACCCGCTCCCTGCCCTCGTCCATCAGGTCGTTGACGTAGACGCCGCGCGACCAGTGCTGCTCCAGCGCGCGGTGAAAGGCCCTCGTCCACTCGATGTTGGCCCTGTCCTCCCCCGGATGACGCCACTGGGAGAAGGCGACGAAGTTATAGGCTGCCTGACGGTGGGCGAAGGCGCTGTCGTCGTCACGGCGTCGCGAGACTGCCCCGCCCATCTGCACCAGCAGGACCTGGGTGAGGGGCGATGGCACTCGGGCGAAGTGGTGGGCGCAGGCCTCGATGACCTCGTCGCCCAGGCCGGCCAGCATACCCGCCTTCACGTAGTAGCGGGAGCCGTGGGGCGCAGTCTCGTCCAGCATGGACTGGACGGCGGTGTAGGGGACGGGGCCCACCTGGTCCATGACCACCGTGCCCATGCCCCGCAGGGGTGCCACCGTCCGCTCCCCCTGGGTCAGGTCGCCGGCATAGCACACGCCTATGCCCAGCGCCTTCTGCCCCTCGGGGGTGGTGAGGAAGGCGACGGTGCAGGTCAGCTCGTCGGGGGCGGCGTCGGCGAACTCGCGAAAGGACCGCAGCACCTGACGAGTCTCGGGAAAGGGGAAGGCCATCAGGCCGCCCACCACCTGCGGGCCGACGCGGTGCAGGCCGAAGCGGAAGGCGGTGACGATGCCGAAGTTGCCTCCACCGCCGCGCAGTCCCCAGAGCAGGTCGCTGTACTCGTCGTCCACGGCGATGGCCTGGCCTTCGGCCGTCACCAGGCGGGCGCCCAGGAGGCTATCGCTGGTCAGGCCATGGCGGCGCATCAGCCAGCCCATGCCCCCGCCTAGGGTGAGGCCGGCGACGCCGGTGTGGGAGATCTGGCCGCCGGTGACGGCCAGGCCGTGCGCCTGGGTGGCCGCGTCCAGTTCTCCCCAGACCAGTCCCGGGCCGGCCCATGTCATCCTTTGTTTGGCGTCGATCTGCACGCCCTTCATGGCCGACAGGTCCACCATCATGCCGCCGTCGCAGACCGAGTGTCCGGGCAGGCTGTGGCCGCCCCCGCGCACCGACAGCAGCAGGCCGTGCTCGCGGGCGAACTGCACCGCCCGCACCACATCGGCCTCGGTCTGGCAACGGGCGACGAGGGCGGGGCGCCGGTCGAACATCGCGTTCCAGACGCGCCGGGTGGCCTCGTACTCTGGATGCTCCGTTGAGAGCAGGTCACCTTCCAGGGCATCGGCCAGGGCCCCCACCCTGGCGGCGGCGATGACTACGGGGCCGCCGTCGGTGCCGGTCGCTATCGTCTCTCGCATCGCTATCTCCTCTCTTACCTTGCGGACTGCCGCGTTAGTGGGAGCGTCGCTGCAGGATCTCGGGGCCTACCCGCATCCCGCCAGGGCCTCGTCCATCTGCTGCCGGTCGAGCCCTGGCTTCCAGCTCAGGAGCATGGTGTAAAGCACAGCCTCGTCCCCTTCCTGCCGGCCTTGCCGGCCTACGTAGCGGTCGGATGTTCTGCCTGTCAGGCGCTCCAGTCGAAGGCGGCCATCTCGCTGTGGCCGCGGCTCTCCCACTGGCGCATATCGGGGTCGCGCCAGTAGGAGCCGTGGCCCTTGGCCAGCACCACTTCGTCGCGGAAGGCGAAGGCGGCGTGCAGGAGCTTGGTCGGCTCGCCGGTGGCGCCCTTCATGGGGCGGGTGACGAGCAGGCCGAAGTCCCCCACCTGTATGCGCGTCTCCTCCTCGCTCTTCTCGAGGCGGATGGGCGCCTCGCGGGAGGGCAGGAAGCGCGGCACCAGCCCCGCTATCGCCTCGAACACGCCGCCCTTCTTCCCCTGCAGCACCGCCTCCAGGGACTGTCGCTGCTCGGACGAGACGGACGGGTCGAAGTAGAGGCGGGCGGTGCCCTCGCCGGAGATGAAGCCCTTGGGCCAGTCGCCATCGAAGACGACACGGCAGCCGCTCACGTCCACGCCCTCCACCTGGCCGCGCTCGATCTCCAGGGCCAGGGCGCCGGAGCAGTAGCCGTCGTCACCCTCGGGCTCGCCCAGTTCGCAGGGGCAGCTCACCTTGCAACTGCACGGGCCCCAGTAGGTGCCCATGATCTGCCAGGACATGACCTCCCCTCCCTTTCCGGCCCGCGGATCAGCCCCGCGGGCGCCCTACCTCACGCCTGGCGGCCGCCTCGGCCGCCGAGTCCCTGAGCGTCTGGAGCCGTACCACCTCCTCACCGTCTAGCGCTGCTGCAGGAGACCGAGCTGGCGCAGGATGCGGACTTCATGCGGGGGCGGCGCATGGTGGCCCTGCCCCAGCGCACCCTGGCGGGGACAGAAGTGCGCTCTCTTGCGGCGCCGTCCTCCACCCCCTTTCCCTCTCTCCCCCATGGTGGACACGTTTTCGGCGCCCGTCCAGGCCTGAAGGCCCCGGCGGGTGTGGGTCACTCCGGCCAGCAGTAGGAGGGTGCCCGGCGCAAGCCGTCGGCGTGGCCCTCGACGATGCGCATGGCCGAGACGCCCTCGCGGAAGCGGTTGGGGGCGGGCACGCCGATGGCGTCGCGGGGGCAGGAGGGCAGGCAGTTGCAGTTCTCGAGATACTGACCGCGCATGAGCCACCCGACCATGAGACCACCCCCTCCCTCGGCAGAAACGAAGCTCGCGGTCGGTCAGCGCTGGGGCTTCGGCGAGACCCCGCACCTGTGCAGCTACCCTCCCCTCGGTGCGGGGGCGGCCTCCTGGCCGCGACGGAGGACGGATGTAAAATAGTCTAACAGCCCTGCCACGCCTTGACAACCGGCCAGGCATTCTTTAGTCTGCTATCAAAAAACTGGCCATCGCTGTAGGAGGCGTGAGGAAATGACCCGTCCAGTCTTGCGGACGCCACTGTGCGACATGTTGGGCATCGAATACCCCGTGATCCTGGCGGGCATGGGCGGTAGCGGCGGCGGTCCCACCATGGCCAAGGCCGAGCTGGTGGCGGCCGTTTCCAACGCCGGCGGCCTGGGCGTCATCGGCGGCGTGGCCATGTCGGTGGAGGAGCTGCGCCAGGAGATACGGAAGGTGCGCGACCTCACCGACAAGCCCTTCGGCGTCGATCTCATCTTCCCCACATGGGGACAGGTTCAGGGGGAGTCCGGCGGTACCCAGTTGAGCTTCCTAGACGTCCAGCAGTTCATCCCCGAGCAGACGAAGAAGTTCATCCTGGAGGTCCGGCAGAAGTTCAATCTCCCCGATGTGCAGCCGCCTCCTGCCGGCAATCCCCAGCTCTTCAGCCCCGATTACATCAGGCGGAAGGTGGAGGTGGTGATCGAGGAGAAGGTGCCCGTTTTCGCCTCGGGCCTGGGCAGCCCTGGCCCCTTCGTGCCCGACATGCACGCCGCCGGCATGGTGGTCATGTCCCTGGTAGGCAACGTCAAGAACGCCCGCCGCGTGGCCGAGGCAGGGGTGGATATAGTGGTGGCCCAGGGGTACGAGGGCGGCGGGCACACGGGAAGGGTCGGCACCATGGCCCTGGTGCCCCAGGTGGTGGACGCGGTGGCCCCCAAGCCGGTGGTGGCGGCAGGAGGCATAGGCGACGGCCGAGGCCTGGCAGCCGCCCTCTGCCTGGGCGCTATCGGTGTCTGGGTCGGGACTGCCTTCCTGGTAGCCGAGGAATCGCCCCTGGACCCCCTGTTCAAGCGGCGCATCCTGGAGGCCAGCGAGGAGGACACCCGCGTCACCCGCATCTACTCGGGCAAGACCATGCGCAACATCACCAACCCCCTCATCGAGGAGTGGGAGAGGGCCGGCGCTCCCACCCTGCCCTTCCCCTTCCAGATGGGGGTCGTCCGCCAGATCACCTACGCCGCCGAGCAGGCAGGGCGCAAGGAGCTGCTCATGAACGCCGCCGGACAGATAGCGGGCATGCTGCGCCGCATCCGCCCCGCCCGCGAGATCCTGGAGGAGATGGTGGCCCAGGCAGCGGAGATCCTGGGCCGCGTCGCCCCCTCCTACACCCAGGCCTCCCTCGTGGGCAAGGATGGGCCATGAGGTGTGGTCATGTTGTATAATCCTGGTAAGCGTTCGACCTCCATCCTGAAGGAGGAGCAGTCGCTCCCGACCCCTCGGGGGCTGCAGCACGGGCGGAGGTGAGACCGATGACGACCGAGCTGAAGGACGTCAACCTCCTGGACCTGGACGTCTTCCTTTCGGGGCCGCCCCATCACCTTTTCAAGGTCCTGCGCCAGCAGGCTCCCGTCTACTGGCATCCCGACCCCGTCGCGGGAGGCTTCTGGGTTCTCACCAAGTACGAGGACCTGGTGAAGGTCTCCATGAACACGTCTACCTTCTCCTCGTCCAGGGGTATCACCCTGGAATCCATCGTGAGCCCCAACCAGTTCCCCATGATGGTGACCACGGACCCGCCCCGGCACACCAAACTGCGGCGTCTCGTGAGCCCCGGGTTCACGCCGCGCATGATAAGCCTCCTCGAGCCCGACATCCGCGAGATCGTGAACGAGTTGTTGGACAGCGCCATCGCCAAGGGTGAGTGCGACTTCGTCACCGAGGTATCGTCCCAGCTACCCCTCCTGGTCATCGCCCGCTTCATCGGCGTTCCCAAAGAGGACCGACACCTCATCTTTGAATGGAGCAACGCCCTGATCGGCGCCATGGACCCCGAGTACAGCCGTGCCGGAACGACCGAGGCCGAGGCGGCTCCGGCGCCGCAGCAGTTCGTCCGTCGCTCCGAGAACACCATCGCCGCGATGGCCTCTTACCTTCGGCGGCTGGAAGAGGAGCGAATGCGCGAGCCGAAGGAAGACCTGGTGACGGTGTACCTGAACGCCGAGGTGGACGGCGAGAGGCTGAGCGATCTGGAGCGGTTCGCCCAGTTCGTGCTGCTGACGGTGGCGGGCAACGAGACCACCCGCAACCTCATCTCGGGCGGCCTCTTGGCCCTGACGGAGCACCCGGAGCAGATGGAGCTGCTGCGCAGCGACCTCTCGCTGGTGCCCACGGCAGTGGAGGAGATGCTCCGCTACGTCTCGCCCGTCATGTACATGGCGCGCATCGTCACCCGAGACACGGAAGTGCGCGGCGTGCCCATGAAGGCTGGCGACCGGGTGACCATGTGGTACGTCTCGGCCAACCGGGACGAGGACGTCTTTCCCGACCCTGACGCCTTCATCGTCACCCGTCAGCCCAACGACCATGTGGCGTTCGGGGCGGGCGGCCCCCACTTCTGCCTGGGTGCCTCTCTGGCGCGGCTGGAGGCGCGGGTGCTGTTCGAGGAGCTGCTGTCGCGCCCCTACGACGTGGAGGTGGTGGGGCCGGTGGAGTGGCTCCGCTCCAATTTCGTCAGCGGCATCAAGCACATGCCCGTCCGCTTCCGCCGCCGCTCCCGCTAGGGGGCTGTCCCCAGCTCCTCGGGCGGCCGCAGGCGGGCGCGGCATACCCTAACGGAGGGCGAGAGAGACGACGTCAGTCGGGGGTATCAGGATGGACTGGCGCGAGGAATACAAGCGTAAGCTCGCATCGGTGGACGAGGCGGTCAGCCGTGTCCGGCCGGGGCACAGGGTGGTGGTGCCGCTGGCCGGCCCGAGAGTCCTGCCCGAGGCCGTCTTTCGCCGTGGGCAAGAGCTGGGGGGCCTGGAGGTGCGCCTGTCGGCCCCCACCAGCGACCCTGGCTGGCTGCAGCCGGGGCTGCAGCACCTGTTCACGGTGGAGATAGAGCTGTTCATCGGCAACGTGGCCCGCGAGGCCCACGACGACGGGAGGGTCACCTACCTCCCAAACCTGTTCACCACCCAGTTCAAGCCCCTGGACGAGGGCCGTCCCGAGGCGCGGCCCATAGATGTGGCCCTGGTGACGGTCTCGCCCCCCGACGAGCAGGGGAGGGTCTACTTCGGCCCCCATCACTGGAACAAGCGCAGCTACCTGAGGCGGGCCAAGACCGTCATCGCCGAGGTGGACGCCGGCATCCGCCCCATGTACGGCGAGAACTACGTACACGTGTCCGACATCGACGTATTCGTGGAAGTGCCGACCGTGGAGCTGACCAAGGAAGTTGTGAAGGGCTGGCTACAGCAGATACCCGACCCTGCCCTGCGGGCCGACTACGAGGCGCTGGTGGACTCCATAGAACAGATCGGCCCGGAACATGTGCTGGCGCTACGGGCCGGCATCGCTCGCCAGCTGCCGGCCGAGTCCATCAAGACGGCCCTCCTCATGCGCGAGCCCGGCCCCGAGTGTCAGACCATCGCCGGCTACCTCAGCGAGATAGTGCCCGACGGTGCCACCCTCCAGATCGGCATCGGCGAGCCGAGCATGTTCATGGTCAAGGCCGGCGCCTTCGACCGCAAGCATGACCTGGGCATCCACACCGAGATGTCGTGTCCGGGCATGGCCGAGCTGGTAGAGCGGGGCATCGCGACCGGCCGTCGCAAGACCTTGCACACAGGCAAGGCTGTGGCTGCCGCCTGGTCCGGCCTCACCGGCCGCGAGCTGGCCATGGTGGTGGAGAACCCCGCCTTCGAGGTCTACGACGCCGAGTACGTCCTAGACCTGCGCAACCTCTCGCGCCTGGACAACCTTTACGCCATCAACAACGCCCTTTCCATCGACCTGTTGGGCCAGATCAACTCCGAGAGCGTCTTCGGCTCCCGCATGATCAACGGCACCGGCGGGCAGCCCGAGGCCCACATCGGGGCCGTCCTCTCCCGCGGCGGCCGGGCCATCACCCTCCTCCTGTCCACCGCCCTCAACGGCACCGTCTCCCGCATCGTGGCCAAGCACGAGGAGGGGTCTCTCATCACCATCCCGCGCTTCTTCGCCGACACCGTCATAACCGAATACGGGGTGGCCAGGCTCATGGGCAAGAACCATCGCCAGCGGGCGGAGGAGCTCATCGCTATCGCCCATCCCGATTTCCGTGCGGAGCTGAGACGGGCAGCCCAGCGGCTCCTCTGAGGTAGTGGGGCCGGAGACGGCGGGCCGGAGCCACCACGGCCGTCGTCGTTGACCCTAGCCCCCGCTGTGGGATGATGGGACGTGTCTGTGGCCTGGCTCCCGGGGCGAAGGCCCCCCACCGCTCGGCGGCGGCGACAGGGCTGGCCCCTCGCCGGCGCACCGACCATGCCATCCAGGAGGTGAGGATTTGGCCATCCGCATCGAGGAGAAGTTCCAGGTAGAGGCGCCCAAGGAGCGAGTCTGGGCCTTCCTGCTGGACCCTCACAAAGTAGTTGCCTGCGCCCCCGGCGCCCAGCTGACCGAGGTGGTGGACGACCGCACCTTCAAGGGCAACGTAAGGGTGAAGGTGGGCATGATCACCGCCAGCTACTCGGGCCAGGCCCACCTAGAGGAGGTGGACGAGGCAGCCGGGCTGGTGCGCATGCTGGCCCAGGGGAAAGAGTCGGCCGGGAGCGGCAGCGCCCGCGCCACCCTGCAGGCCCGCGTCCGCCCCCTGTCCGACTCGGCCACCGAGGTGGAGGTCACGGCCGACATCGATGTGGTGGGCAGGCTGATGCAGTTCGGCCGGGGCATGGTCCAGGACGTGTCGCGACAGCTCTTCCGGCAGTTCGTGGCCTGCGTCAAGCAGCAACTGGAGAACCCCGAGGCCGGGGCGCCACCCAAGAGCGGCGAGCCTATCTCCGGCATATCGCTGGCGGCGGAGGCGGCCCGCTCCTCTTTAGGCCGCCTCATGGGGCGCCTGCGCAAGGGAGACCGAGAGACCTAGCGGTGGCCCTCTCCCGCGGCGCCATAGCGGGGCCAGGGAGGGGTGGGGGGGTATAATGGAACGGCAGGAGGGGGTGGACAGCCGTGGCCTTCGTCTCCCGGAACCCCGCTACTGAAGAAGTTCTCGCCACCTTCGAAGAGCACAGCCCCCAGCAGGTGGAGTCCGCCCTGGAGCGTTCCTGGCGCGCCTATCAGGACTGGCGTCGCCTTCCCCTGGAGCGGCGAGGGGAGCTGATGCGGGCGGCTGCCAGGCACCTGCGCCAACAGAAGGACCGCTACGCCCGCCTCATCACCCTGGAGATGGGCAAGCCCATCGTCGAGGCCGAGGCGGAAGTCCTCAAGTGCGCCTGGTGCTGCGACTACTTCGCCGACAACGCCGCCCGCTTCCTGGCGCCCCAGGAGGTGGAGACCAACGCCACCCGCAGCTACGTGCAGTTCGTCCCCCTGGGGCCGGTGCTGGCCATCATGCCCTGGAACTTCCCTTTCTGGCAGGTGTTGCGGGCGGCTGCCCCGGCCCTCATGGCCGGCAACACCTTGCTGTTGAAGCACGCCTCCAACGTCCCCCAGTGCGCCCTGGCCATCGAGGAGGTCTTTCGCGCGGCGGGGTTCCCCGAGGGCGTCTTCCAGACCCTCCTTCTGCCGGCAGCGGCGGTGGAAGGGGTCATCGCCGACGAGCGGGTGCGGGCGGTGACCCTCACCGGCTCCGACGCCACCGGCGCCAAGGTGGCCGCGGCCGCCGGTCAGCACCTGAAGAAGACGGTGCTGGAGCTGGGCGGCTCCGACCCCTTCATAGTCCTGGCCGACGCCGACCTGGAGGAGGCGGCCAGGGTGGGCGCCCGCGCCCGCAACCAGAACAACGGCCAGAGCTGCATCGCCGCCAAGCGCTTCATCGTCGAGGAGCCGGTGGCGGAGCGCTTCAGCGAGCTGTTGGTGGAGGCGGTGAGGTCCCTGAGGGTGGGCGACCCCCTGGACCCGGCCACCAACATCGGCCCCCTGGCCCGGAGCGACCTGCGGGAGGAGCTGGACCGGCAGGTGCGCCGCTCCCTGGACATGGGCGCCCGCCTGCTGCTGGGAGGCCACAAGCTGGAAGGCAGAGGCTACTTCTACGCCCCCACCGTCCTGGCCGATGTGACGCCCGAGATGCCCGCCTTCCGGGAGGAGACCTTCGGCCCGGTGGCGGCCCTGGTGCGGGCGCGGGACGCGGGCGAGGCGGTCCGCCTGGCCAACCTGTCTCCTTACGGCCTGGGTGCCGCCATCTGGACGGGCGACCCCGAGCGAGGTCAGGCCCTGGCGGCCGAGATCGAGGCCGGAAACGTCTTCGTCAACGGCATGGTGGCCTCCGACCCGAGGCTTCCCTTCGGCGGCGTCAAGCGCAGCGGCTACGGACGCGAACTGTCGGTGTTCGGCATCCGCGAGTTCGTCAACATCCAGACAGTGTGGGTGGGGCCGGCCCGCGGCCCCCAGCTCCCGCCGGCCGAATAACGATGAAGGCTGCCGAGCTGCTGGTGCGCTGCCTGGAGAACGAGGGCGTCCAGTTCGTCTTCGGGGTGCCGGGGGAGGAGGTGCTGGACATCATGGACGCCCTCGCCCGCTCCTCCATACGCTTCATCGTCACCCGCCACGAGCAGGGGGCAGCCTTCATGGCCGACGCCTACGGCCGCCTGACGGGCAAGGCGGGCGTCTGTCTCGCCACCCTGGGGCCGGGGGCCACC
Source organism: Dehalococcoidia bacterium (assembly GCA_025062275.1). Lineage (GTDB taxonomy): Bacteria > Chloroflexota > Dehalococcoidia > SM23-28-2 > HRBIN24 > HRBIN24. The sequence continues at coordinate 65,503 of JANXAP010000003.1, read as the reverse complement.
AACCTGACCACCGGCATCGCCGATGCCCAGCTGGACTTCGCCCCCCTGGTGGCCATCACCGGCCAGACCGGGCTGGAGCGGCTGCACAAGGAGAGCCACCAGTTCGTGGACGTGGTCAAGATCTTCGAGGCGGTAACCCTGTGGAACATCCGCGTCCACCGCCCCGAGACCATCCCGGAGGTGGTGCGCAAGGCCTTCCGGATGGCGGAGCAGGAGAAGCCAGGGGCCACCCACATCGAGCTTACCACCGACGTCCAGGAGGCGGAGGTGGACGACGGCCTGCGGCCTCTGACGCCCCGGCGGGCGCGGCGCCCATCGCCCGACCGCACCGCCCTGCGGCATGCCGCCGACGTCATCGCCCGCGCCCGCTTTCCTGTCATCCTGGCTGGCTACAGCGCCGTGCGGCGACGCGAGGCCGCTATGGAGCTGCGCCGGTTTGCCAGCCGCTTCGGGATCCCCGTCACCCACACCTTCATGGGCAAGGGGGCGGTCTCCGACTACGAACCCCTGTCGCTGATGCCGGTGGGGCTGCCCGGCAACGCCGACCTGTGCACCAGCGGGCTGTGCGGGGCCGACACCGTCATCTGCGTCGGCTACGACCAGGTGGAGTACCATCCCGAGCGCTGGAACCCCCGCTGTGACAAGCGCATCGTCCACATCGACTACACACCCTCGGAGGTGGACCGCTTCTATCGACCCGAGGTGGAGGTAGTGGCCGACATTCGCGAGAGCCTGGAGCTGCTGGGCTCCGTCCTCCAATACCAGCCCTCCGAGAAGGCCCAGGGCAAGCTGGCGGAGCTGACGGCCCTCGTGGCCCGGGAGCGGCGGCCGGCGCCCGTGGAAAACGGTGTCCCGGTGCATCCCATGCGCCTCGTCCAGGCAGCCCGGCAGGCCCTGGGAGAGGAGGACATCCTCATCAGCGATGTGGGCGCCCACAAGCTGTGGCTGGGCCGCTACTTTCCCACTTACCTGCCCAACACCGTACTCATCTCCAACGGCTACTCGGCCATGGGCTTCGGCCTGCCGGCGGGGCTGGCGGCCAAGCTGGTCTACCCGGACCGCCGCGTGCTGGTATGCACCGGCGATGGCGGATTCCTCATGTCCTGCGCCGAGCTGGAGACGGCCGTCCGCCTGGGTCTGGCGGTGGTGGTCCTGGTCTGGCAGGACAATTCCTACGGCATGATCAAGTGGAAGCAGCAACTGGAAGGGAAGGCCCCCTTCGGGGTGGACTTCGGCAATCCCGACTTCGCCGCCCTCGCCCGCTCCTTCGGCGCCTTCGGCTACCAGGTGGGGCCCGACGACGACCTGTCAGCCGTCCTGGAGGAGGCCTTCCACCAGGGCAAGCCGGCAGTGGTGGCGGTCCCCGTGGACGGCGACGAGAACCTGCGCCTCAGCCACCGCCTCCGTTCCCTCCCCTGCCCCTTCCCCGACGACTGCCTCAGCCGCCGCGACGGCTGAAGGCCCGTCCCGCCGTGCTATCCTTTTCCCTGGGTGAGGGAGATGCGCGTGCACGTCCGCGGCCCCAGGCGTCAGACCCTCGAGCTGGACGGTCGGCGCACGGTAGCTCAGGTGCTGGCCCACCTGGGTATCGACCCGGGCACAGTCCTGGTCATCCGCGGCGACGAGCTTCTCACGCCCGACGTTGTGCTGGGGCCCGAGGACGAGATCGAGGTGCGGCCCGTCGTCTCGGGAGGCTGAGGGGGGAAGCCGTGCGGTGTATAGTGTGTCGCTCCCAGGCGGTGGTGGACATACCTCGCCACCGCTCCGCCTTCTGCCGCGACCATTTCTTCAATTACTTCGAGAACCAGGTGCGGCGCGCCATCCGCGACTGGGAGATGCTGGAGCCTGGCCAGCAGGTGCTGGTGGCCGTCTCGGGCGGCAAGGACTCCCTGGCCCTCTGGGACGTCTTGCTGCGCCTGGGGTATGAGGCCCACGGCCTCTACCTAGACCTGGGAATCGGCGACTATTCCCGGCAGTCGAGGGAGGCCTGCCAGCGCTTCGCCCAGGAGCGCGGCGCCACCCTCCACGTGGTCGCCGTCGAGGAGGAATACGGGCTGTCGGTGCCGCAACTGGCGCGTGCCAACCGACGGCCCACCTGTGCCGTCTGCGGCACCACCAAGCGCTACACCTTCAACCGCACCGCCCGCCAGCTCGGCTACGATGTGCTGGCCACCGGCCACAACCTGGACGACGAAGCGGCAGCCCTGCTGGGCAACCTGCTGCACTGGAACGTGGACTACCTGGCGCGGCAGGCGCCGGTGCTCCCCGCCCGCGAGGGCCTGGTGAAGCGCATCAAGCCCCTCTACCGCCTGGGCGAGCGGGAGACCGCCGCCTATGCCGTCCTGCGCCGCATCGACTACGTCGTGGACGAATGCCCCCACGCCGTAGGGGCCAAGGAGCTGCTGTACAAGGAGGCCCTGAACCTCATCGAAAGGCAGTCGCCGGGCAGCAAGCAATCGCTCCTGTTCGGCTTCCTGGAGAAGGGGCGCCAGTTCTTCGGCATCTACGAGCCGCCGCCCCTGCGGCCCTGCGCCGAGTGCGGCGAGCCCACCACTGCCGAGGTATGCGCTCAGTGCCGCACCGTCCGTCGGGCCCGCGAGGCGGTGGCCTTCATCTCCCCGACCGGGGAGGAGGGATAGCTGTGGTCCTCGCCATCGCTCCCGACATCCCCAGGGAGGTGCACGGGGACGGTCGCTTCGTACTGCCCCGTCGCAACTTCGTCCCCGCCTACCTGAAGACCTATGAGGAGGGACGCCTGAAGGAGAAGGTGGAGGAGGCCCTCGCTGCCCTGGCCGACTGCACCGTCTGCCCCCGCGACTGCCACGTGGACCGGCTCCACGACCGCTTCGGCGTGTGCAGGGTGGGGCGCTACGCCCGTGTCGCCTCCTTCTTTCCCCACTTCGGCGAGGAGGACGTGCTGCGGGGCTGGCGCGGCTCGGGCACCATCTTCTTCTCCTGGTGCAACCTGCGTTGCGTCTTCTGCCAGAACTTCGAGGTGAGCCAGATCGGTGAGGGTGAAGAGGTATCGCCGCGGGACCTGGCCCGCATCATGCTCCGCCTGCAGGAGATGGGCTGCCACAACATCAACTTCGTCACTCCCGAGCACGTGGTGCCCCAGGTGCTGGAGGCGCTGCCCTACGCCATCGAGATGGGCCTGCGCCTGCCCATCGTCTACAACACCAGCTCCTACGACTCCCTGCACTCCATCCGCCTGATGGAGGGCGTGGTGGACATCTACATGCCCGACTTCAAGCTGTGGCAGCGGGAGCACGCCCGCAAGTACCTGCTGGCCCCGGACTATCCGGAGGTGGCGCGGCGGGTGGTGAAGGCCATGCACGAGCAGGTGGGGGAGCTGGTGGTGGACGAGAACGGCCTGGCCCTGCGGGGAGTGCTGGTGCGCCACCTGGTGATGCCGGGCCTCCTGGAGGACACGCGGGAGATCATGCGCTTCCTGGCCCGCGAGCTTTCGCCCGATACCTACGTGAACATCATGGACCAGTACTACCCGGCCTGGAAGGCGAAGACGGAGCCCAAATACGCCGAGATCAACCGCCGCGTCCGCAGCGAGGAGATGGCGGCGGCCTACGCCTGCGCCCGCGAGGCGGGGCTGTGGCGCTTCGACACTCGCTGGCGCCTCCTGCGACGCCCACGGCCGCTGGTGCTGTAGAGCCGCGGCCGGCCACCCGCCCAGCGAGGGTCCGGCCTGAGCGGTCAGCGGATGTCGGGCGTCTCGTGGCCCCCGTCTCGACGAAAGGGCCGCTGTAAAATAATAAGTGGAGGCCGCCCCTGAGGGGCGCGGGCCCGGTGGGGCCGGGCCCGCCCGGGCGCCCGGGGCCGAGGGCGGCCCACCCGCAGCTCCGGCTGTGCGTGGGCCTGTCGGAGGCCCTGGGCGGAGCCCCCCGCCGGGCACCGGTTCTTCGGGGCGACCTCCCTAGCCAGCGGAACGCCGAAGCGAAGGGGGGTGATAGCCATGAGCCAGGAGAGGAGTATCCGGCGCGTGGCATCAGTCTCCGTTCGCTCTCGGTGGGCCGCCCTTTTTGTTTAGTGGGCCTGCCCCGGGTGCCCGAGACCGCCTTCAGACCCCCGGCGCGTGGTGGGCTGCCTCTTCCACCGGCAATAGCCAGGGCATCAGCAGCACCGCCAGCCCGATGACGATGAGGGCCACTCCCCAGGCCAGGTCGAAGTTGAACCAGTAGCGGCGCAGGGCCATCAGCCCCAGCCAGCGCTGCACGGCCACGGCGCAGGCGGCCATGGTGGCCATCGCCGCCGCCCCGTGCACGGCCGTGGGCAGCACCCAGTGCCCGAAGTCGAGCAGGCTGCCCCTCCCCTCCCCCAGCACCAGAGGCGCGAAGGCCAGCCCGCCACCGTGCAGGAGGCCCATGACTGCCGCCCAGAGCACCAGCTCGCCGTATCCCAGGTTGAGGCCCCGCCAGCCCGGGTGCCGCCACCAGGAGAGCAGCCTCCCCAGGCCCAGGACGAGGGCACCGGCGCCGGCGGCGATGCGCAGGGGGCCGATGGGCACGGTGGAGCTGGCAGCCAGCAGCAGCACCAGCGAGAGGGCCAGCGCTAAAAGGTGCCCCAGCCCCACGGCGGCCAGGGCCAGCCACAGGGCCCGCTGGCCGCCGCGGTGCAGGCCGAAGAACAGGGCGAAGAGCCAGCCCATGGCCGGGTTGATGCCGTGCAGCACCCCGGCCAGGGCCAGCCCGCCCAGGGCGGAAAGCTCCCAGACGCCCATGCCCCGCTACGGATAGCAGAAGGAGTCGGACGAAGCGTCGCCGCCCAGCAGCCGCACCTGGTGGGCCCGCGCCTCGCCGAAGTCCACGAAGAAGTCCCTGTCCACCTCCATGCCCCCCTCGGCGCCCACGTCCAGCTTCACCAGCCAGCCCCTGAGGCCCTGCGGATAGAACTGGACGTCCCAGGAGCTGTAGAGGGAGTTGGTGACGTAGACGCGGCGGCCATCGCGGGAGACCTCCACCATCTGCGGGCCGCCCGTCAGGACGTGGCCGGCAGGGTGGGCGCCGGGGTCGACGATGCCGCCCAGCTTCACGGTGGAAACCAGCTTGGGACTGAAGGGGTCGCTGACGTCGTACTGGCGCAGCTCGCCGGTGCCCCAGCAGGACACGTAGAGGAAGCGGTCGTCCAGGGACAGGTTGATGTCGGTGACCAGGGGCGGCACCGCGCCCACGTCCTGGAGGGCCGGCGGCAGCTTGTCCTTATCGGCCGGCTGGGCGGGGATCTCGATGACCTTGCGCGCCGCCCAGGAGCCGTTGTCTCGGTGCCAGACCCAGATGGAGCTGGACAGGTCGTTGACGTTCACCACCACGTTGACGAAGCCGTAGGTCTTGGTGGGGTCGTGGGCAGGACGCAGTTCCAGCACCATCTGGTGCTCGTCGCCGAAGTCGACGGTGGCCACCTTCTTGCGTCGGCGCGCGTCCCAGAAGTGGAGGCGGTGGCCGAAGCGGCGCCCCACCAGGTCTTCCAGCCGCAGGCCGTTCTCGAACAGATCGGGGGTGGCCCACTCGCTGGTCACCACCACGTCGTGGGCCAGGTGCCACCAGAAGTCGTAGGCCAGGAACTGGTCGCCACGGTCGATCTCCCAGCGGCCCAGCACCTCGAAGGTGTCGTGGTCCAGCACCAGGATGCCGCCGGGGCCGTCGCCGTCGGCCCCGCCCAGGGCCGAGATGTAGATGCCGTCCAGGCCGCAGTGGACGGTGTGCAGGCGGGAGTAGCCTGCCCGCCCCTTGACCTCCTCGGGCTCGATGGTCTTGACGATGCGCGGCCTGGCGGGGTCGGGCCGCGTGTCCACCACGTAGATGCGGGAGGAGCGCAGGCCAGGCACCAGCAGGTAACGCCGCTCCAGGTGGGGATGGGGCATGTGGGGGCACAGGGCCGAGGAGCAGGCGTTCCAGCCGAAGTGGTGCAGCTCGTCGCCCACGTTGGGCAGCTCCAGCCGGTCGACGACCTGGCCATAGCTGGACGACCTGGGGTCCACGTCCACCACGGCCAGGGCATCGGGGCGGCCGTTGCCTACATTCAGCAGGGCCACATAGGCCAGGGTCTCGGGCGGGGCCTGCATGGCCAGCCGCGGCGAAGGGTAGAAGGTGGGGTCGGGTCGGAAAAGCGCCATGGTCGGTTCACCTCCTGGTCGGTCGGCCTCCACGGAGGGGCATGTCCCAATTGTGGACTTTATCGATGGAGTAAGTCAAGTATCGCAGCAGGTGGACGTCCCCGCCGCGGGAGGATAGCATAGGCTTGCCGAGGCGAGAGGATGCCCGAGGAGCCGGTCATCGCCCTGGACGCCATGGGCGGCGACCACGCCCCCAGGGAACCGGTGCGGGGGGCCGTGATGGCGGCCCGTCGCCTGGGGGTGCGGGTGGCCCTGGTGGGCCAGCCCCAGGCCATCGCAGCCGAGCTGGAGCGCCTGGGCGGGCGGCCCCCCGCCCTGGAAGTGGTTCCCGCCGCCGAGGTCATCGGCATGGACGAGGAGCCGGCCCGGGCCGCCTGGCGCAAGCGAGACTCTTCCATCGCCGTGGGCCTGCGTCTGCTGAAGGAGGGCAAGGCCCAGGCCTTCGTCTCCGCGGGCAACACCGGCGCCATCATGGCCGCCGCCATCATGCACCTGGGGCGCATCCGCGGCATCGAGCGCCCCACCTTGGCCGCCCTCATGCCCCTGGGCCGCCCCCTGACGCTATTGCTGGACGTGGGCGCCAACGCCGACGTCAAGCCCCATTACCTGGTCCAGTGGGCCCAGATGGCCTCCGCCTACCTGGAGCGGGCCTGGAAGGTGGAGAGGCCGCGCGTGGGCCTGCTGAACATCGGCGAGGAGGAGACCAAGGGCAATGCCCTGGCCCAGGAGGCCTATAAGCTGCTGAGGGAATCGGGCCTGAACTTCATCGGCAACGTGGAAGGGAAGGACATCACCCGCGGCCTGGCCGACGTCATCGTCACCGATGGCTTCACTGGCAACGTGGTCATCAAGACCATGGAGGGCATGGTGGACCTGATCAAGCGGCTGGGGCGGGAGGCCCTCCTGGGGCGTCCCTACCACGTCCTGGCCCTGCCTCTCCTGCTGCCCGCCGTCCCCTTCCTGTTGCTGGCGGGGGTGGTGCTGGCGCCGGCGGTGCGCGACCTCCTGCGCCGCACCAGCTGGCGGGAATACGGCGCCGGCCCTCTGCTGGGGGTGGACGGGCTTGTGTTCGTGGCCCATGGCCGCAGCGATGCCCGCGCCATCTACAGCTCGCTGCGGGTGGCCCGAGAGGCGGCCCGCTCGGGCATGCTGGACGCCCTGCGGCAGGTGGCTGCCCCCGTCGCCTGAAGGGGGCTTCAGGGGCCCTGGCGGAACTCCTGCCAGGCCCGCTCCAGCAGGGAGGGGTCGGACAGCAGGTCCACCGCCGTCATGGCCAGGGCCTTGGCCGCGTCCACCAGTCCCCGGTGCCCGGACTCGCTGCGGGCGAACTCGCGGAACTCCTCGGTGTGGATGGAGACCTCCGGCGGCGCGATGGCCACCGTGGGGTGAATGGCCGGTACCAGGTGGCTCACGTTGCCCATATCGGTGGACCCCAGGGCGCGGCGCTCCCGCGGCTCCTCCGGCCGGCGGCCCAGCGCCTCCAGGTTGGCGGCGAACACCTGGGCCAGCACCCGGTTGGTGCGCATGGTCATGTAGCGGGACTCGTCGCCAAAGCGATGCTCCAGGCGGCAGCCGCTGGCCTCAGCCCCGGCCCGAAAGCAGGCCAGCACCCGCTCCCGCAGCTCGTCCAGGTAGTCGTCGTCCAGGGCCCGCAGCAGCAGCTTGGCTGCCGTGTGGTGGGGTATGACGTTCACTGCCTGGCCGCCATCGGTGATGATGCCGTGGATGCGGGCGTCGCTGCGCACCTGTTGCCGCAGGAGACCGATGGCCGAAAAGGCGATGACCATAGCGTCCAGGGCGTTGACTCCCAGCTCGGGGGCAGCGGCGGCGTGGGACGCCCGGCCGAAGAACTCCACGTCCAGCTCGAGGCAGGCCAGGGCATAGGTGACGGCCGAATCGCGAGAGGCCGGGTGGACCAGCATGGCGCAGTCGAGACCATCGAAGGCGCCACGGGCGGCCATGTAGACCTTGCCCCCCGCTGCCTCCTCGGCCGGGGTGCCGATGACGAAGATGGTGCCCCCCAGAGCATCTACGGCTGCCTTGGCGGCGATGCCTGCCGCCACCGACGAGGTGCCGATGATGTTGTGTCCGCAGCCGTGGCCGATGCCGGGCAGGGCGTCGTATTCGGCCAGAAAGGCGATGTGGGGCCTCCCCGAACCGTAGGTGGCCCGGAAGGCCGTCTCGATGCCGCAGATGCCTCTCTCGACCCGAAAGCCGTTGGCCTCCAGATAGTCGGACAGCCACCGGGCTGCCTGATGTTCCTGGAAGGCTGTCTCGGGGTGGGAGTGTATGCGCAGGCTCAGCTCCACCAGGTCCGGACGCCGCTGGTCTATAGCCTGCGCTACAATCTGCTTGAGGGCGTCGTGCGCGGACATTTGCTCCGCTCCAGCCTGCGATGTCGGCCCCATTGTAGCATGGGAGGCCGACGGTTCTCGTTGCCCGGACTGCGAAGCGCAGCCCTCGCCCTGGCGGCCATGCCGGTGGCGTTGATGCTGGCCTGCGGCGGCCGCCAGGCATCGCCCCCTCCCGCCGACGAGATCCGCCTGCCGGGCCTGGCCGAGCTTCTGCAACGGGCCTTTCCCGCCGTCGCCCTGGAGTCGGTGCCCGGACAGGGGCTGTCGCTGGCCGCCGACCCCCGCTGGCGCATCGTCTCCCTCCCGCCGCCCCTACAGGGGCAGCCATGGGGCCTCCTGTCCTTCTTCGCCCTGGAAGGGCCCGAAGGCCTCGCCCCTGGACTGGAGCTGCCCAGGGGCACCTACGCCGTCACCGCCGAAGCCTCGACTTACTTCATCGACCTGGACGCCTCTCGCCTGCTGCCCCTGACGGAGATGGGGCAGGGACTTTCCGCCCGTCCAGCACCACCTGGCGCCGTGCGCCCTCTGCTGGCCCTCGACGCCGACGGCGATGGCCTCGACGAGATCGCCCTCGCCTGGCAGGGGCCGGAGGGCCCTCTCCGCTATCGCATCTACTGGCGCCAGGGCCAGGGCTGGACGTTGCGGCGAGAAGTGCACACGCCCGCCCAGGCCGCCCTGGACTACTGGTCGGCCGTGGGTGCTGCCCTGGAGAAGGCCTCGGCCTGGACGCCCGTGCAGCGCTATCGCTACGTTTGGCCCTGGCTGGGGGCGCAGGAGCAGGGGCAGGAGGAGGACATGGCCCAGGTGGCCCAGGAGCTGGCCCAAGAGCAGGCACGGCCCGAGGAGGAAGTGCGGCAACATCTAAAGGCCGTGTATGACGCCTTCCGTCAGGCTTGGGAGCACCTCTCGCCCCAGTTCCAGCAGCGCCAGACCTGGCGGGGCTTCATCAACGGCTTTCGCTTCAGCGAGGCCGTCCAGGTGGAGGCGGTGGAGCCGCCGCGTCGGTTGGACGACGACCGCGCCCTGCTGGCGATGGTGGTCTCCCTGCGCCAGCGGGAGGGGGAGGACGTGGTCTGGCGCCGTTTCGAGGTGCGCTTCCGCACGGTGCTGGCCCAGGAGGGCCGCTGGCTCCTGGACGATGTGGATGCCCAGGAGCTGCCCTAGGGCGTCCACCCTTCTGATAGCATGGAAGGCGGAGGCAGCCTAGGCATGAAGGCTATCGCCTGGTCGAGAGAGGGCCTGCGCCTGCTGGACCAGACCCTTCTGCCTGCCCGGGAGCGATACCTGGTGGCCCGCGATCACCGCGCAGTGGCGGAGGCCATCCGCTCGTTGCGGGTGCGGGGCGCTCCCCTCATAGGCATCGCTGCCGCTTACGGTCTGGTGCTGGCCGCCCGCAGCCTCCGGGGCAGGGACATGGCGGGCTTCCTAGCGGGCCTCGAGGAGGCGGCCGGGGAGCTGGCCTCCACCCGCCCCACGGCGGTCAACCTTTCCTGGGCACTGGAGCGCCTCCTCGGGCGCGCCCGGACCTGCGCGTCTCCCGATGAGGCGACGGAGGCCCTGGAGGAGGAGGCCCGAGCGCTGCACCGGGAGCAGGTGGAGGCCGACCAGCGTCTCTCGGAGCTGGGGGCGTCGCTCTTGCCCACGGGGGCCGTCGTCCTCACCCACTGCAATACCGGCGCCCTGGCCACCGGTGGCCTGGGCACCGCCCTGGGCATCCTGCGCGTGGCCTGGCGGACGGGACGGCTGTCGCGCGTCTACGCTACCGAGACTCGTCCTCTCCTGCAGGGCGCCCGCCTCACCGCCTGGGAGCTATGGCGGGAGGGCATCCCCTGCACCCTCATCGTCGACGGAGCGGCGGCTGCCCTCATGGCCCGCCAGCGGCTGGACGCGGTGGTGGTGGGGGCCGACCGCATCGCCCGTAACGGTGACGTGGCCAACAAGGTGGGCACCTACGCCCTGGCCGTCCTGGCCCGCGCCCACGGCGTCCCCTTCTACGTCGCCGCCCCCACCAGCACCCTCGACCTCTCCACGCCCGACGGCTCCCGCATTCCCATCGAGGAGCGGCCGGCGGAGGAGGTGCGGAGGGTGGGCGGGGTGGCCCTCGCCCCCGAGGGGGTGGACGTCCTCAACTGGGCCTTCGACGTGACGCCGGCCGCCTGCGTGGATGCCATCGTCACCGAGCGGGGCATCGCGAGACCCCCCTATGCCGAGTCGCTGCCCCAGCTCCTCTGCGGAGGTAAAGAGCATGGCTGAGGCGAAGGCCCGCGTAGCCGTCATCGGCGGCAGCGGCTTCTACGAGATGGAGGGCATCGGCGGGCTGGAGGAGGTGCGGCTGGAGACGCCCTTCGGCCCGCCTTCCGACGACATCGTCATCGGCACCCTGGACGGGGAACGGGTGGCCTTCCTGCCCCGGCACGGTCGTGGCCACCGGTTGCTGCCGGCGGAGGTGCCCAGCAGGGCCAACATCTATGCCCTGAAGCTCCTGGGGGTGGAGGTGGTCATCGGCGTCAGCGCCGTGGGCTCGCTGCACGAGGACTATGCCCCCCTGCACCTGGCGGTGCCGGACCAGCTCATAGACCGCACGCGGGGGCGGCCGGGCACCTTCTTCGGCGGAGGGCTGGTGGCCCACATCGCCTTCGCCGACCCCTTCTGTCCGGTCTTGCGGCGTGCCCTGGTGACGGCGGCGCGGGAGGCAGGGGCAACGGTGCACGACGGCGGCACCTACGTGGTCATCGAGGGCCCCGCCTTCTCCACCCGCGCCGAGTCGCAGCTCTACCGCTCATGGGGCGCTCACCTCATCGGCATGACGGCCCTGCCCGAGGCGCGGCTGGCACGGGAGGCCGAGATGTGTTACGCCACCCTGGCCGTGGTCACCGACTACGACGTGTGGCACCCGCGGGAGGCGGACGTGACGGCGGAGCTGGTCATCGCCAACCTGCGCCAGGGCGTGAGCCTCGCTCAGGCGGTGGTGAGGCGGGCGGTGGGCCTGCTGCCGCGGGAGCGACGTTGCCCCTGCGCCGAGGCATTGCGCGACGCCCTCATCACCCCCTTCCACCTGGTCCCCGAAGAGACGAAGGAGCGCCTGCGGCCTATAATCGGGAGATACCTGGAGGGGGGCGGCGGTGGCTGAGACGGCGCTGCCCGTGGGCAGGGCACGTCGCACCTACCTGGTGCGACCTCTCACGACCCCCTCTGCCTTGCGTCCCTACCTGGAGCCCCAGCGACCCTACGCCGCCTTCGCCATCGCCCACCTGGCGCCGCGTCTCTTCCCCCTCAGCCGCTTCTTCCTCTGCCAGGGCGAGGACGGGGGCTGGGGGATCGTCTTCTACGCCCGCAGCGGCGCCGGCCCATCCCTCCTCACCCTGGGGGAAGCGGAGGCGGTGGAGGCGGGGCTGCGGCTGCACCCTGGCCCCCGCTACTCCTTTGCCACCTGCCGTCCCGAGCACCTGGACGCTCTGCGCCGCCATTTTCTCCTCTCTCGAGAGCGCCTGATGTACCGCATGGGGGTCACCGCCGATGGCTTCCGGCCGCCGCCCCCGGCGGGTCCTACCTACCAGGTGGTGCGCCTGCGCCCTCGGGAGATAGGGGCCGTCAACCGCCTCTACGGCGCTGAGGGGGGCTTCACGAGCTACCCGGCCCGGGTCCTGGAAGAGGGCGTCTATTACGGGGTCGTCGCTGCCGGTCGCCTGGTGGCCATTGCCGGCACCCATGTCTTCGCGCCGGAGGAGGGGGTGGCGGTGGTGGGCAACGTCTACACTCACCCCGACTGGCGGGGGAGGGGACTGGCCACGCTGGTGACGGGGGCCGTCACCCAGGAACTCCTGCGTTCCTGTTCTAACGTGTATCTGACGGTGGAAACGGAGAACGCGGCGGCGGTGCAGGTTTACCGTAAGCTGGGATATAGGGTAGAGTGCACCTTGTATGAAACGCCCGCCCTGCGGCGGGAACCCCTCGGCCTTCTCTCCCTGCTGAGGCGGGCAGCCGCCCGCTGGCGGGGGCGTAGCCTGGGGGCCGAGGTGGTCGTATTATGAGGGACTAGGGGGTGGCCCCCGTCCCCGGAGGAGAGAATGGCCCGACCAGCCCTGGAATACGATGTCAAGGACCTGTCCCTGGCCCCCGAGGGGGTCAGGCGCATCGAGTGGGCCGCTCGGGAGATGCCCGTTATCGGGCTGATCCGTCAGCGCTTCGCCCGCGAGCGGCCCCTGGCAGGCATTCGCATCTCTGCCTGCCTGCACGTCACCACCGAGACTGCCAACCTGGCCCTGTGCTTGAGGGACGGGGGTGCCCAGATCGCCCTCTGCGCCTCCAACCCCCTCTCTACTCAGGACGACGTGGCTGCCGCCTTGGTGCGGGAGTACGGCATCCCTGTCTTCGCTGTGCGGGGGGAGGACAACGCCACCTACTACCGCCACATCCACCAGGCCCTCGCCCACGGCCCTCAGATCACCCTGGACGATGGGGCCGACCTGGTGACCACCCTGCACAAGGAGCGGCAGGAGCTGATAGAGGGAGTGCTGGGGGGGACGGAGGAGACCACCACCGGCGTCATCCGCCTCCGGGCCATGGCCAGGGAGGGGGCCCTTCGTTACCCCATCATCGCCGTCAACGAGGCCCAGACCAAGCACCTGTTCGATAACCGCTACGGCACCGGCCAGAGCACCATCGATGGCATCACCCGCGCCACCAACATCCTGTGGGCAGGCAAGACGGTGGTGGTGGCCGGCTACGGCTGGTGCGGCCGAGGGGTAGCCATGCGTGCACGGGGCCTCGGGGCCAAGGTCATCGTCACCGAGGTGGACCCGGTGCGGGCGCTGGAGGCGGCCATGGACGGATACCAGGTGATGCCCATGGCCGAGGCCGCTGCCATCGGCGACATCTTCATCACCCTCACGGGCAACGTCAACGTCATAGACCGCCCCCACCTGCAGGCCATGAAGGATGGCGCCATCGTGGCCAACTCGGGGCACTTCAACGTGGAGATCAACATCCCTGCCCTGGAGGAGATGGCCGAGGCCAAGCGTCGCATCCGCCCCAGCGTGGACGAATACCGGCTGCCCGACGGCCGCCGCCTCTACCTGCTGGGCGAGGGGCGCCTCATCAACCTGGCCGCCGCCGAGGGCCATCCGGCCAGCGTCATGGACATGAGCTTCGCCAACCAGGCCCTGGCAGTGGAATACCTGGCTACCAGGAAGGAAAGGCTGCCGCCGGGAGTATACAATGTCCCCCAGGAGCTGGACCAGGAGGTGGCGCGCCTGAAGCTGTCCTCCATGGGCATTCGCATCGACGAGCTGACGGAGGAGCAGCGGCGATACCTCTCCAGCTGGGAGGAAGGGACCTGACGGGAGCAGACCCCCAAATACAGGAGGTAGGGCCATGGCACTGACCCTCATGAGCGCCCCCTCGGTGCTGATGACCGCCGAGTCGGTGACGGAGGGGCACCCCGATAAGGTCTGCGATCAGATCGCCGACGCCATCCTGGACGAGATCCTGGCCCACGACCCCGATGCCCACGTGGCCTGCGAGGTGACGGCCACCACCGGCCTCATCGTCATCCTGGGCGAGATCACCACCAAGCACTACGTCAACTACGACGATGTGGCCCGCCGTGTCATCCGCGAGATCGGATACACCAGCCCGGAGTACCGCTTCGACGCCGACTCCTGCGGCATCATCGTGGCCATCAAGCGCCAGTCGCCGGAGATCTTCCAGGCCGTGGGCGAGGACGAGGGCGCCGGTGACCAGGGCATCATGGTGGGCTTCGCCTGCCGCGAGACGGAGGTGCTGATGCCCCTGCCCATCGTCCTGGCCCACCGCCTGTGCATGCGCCTGGCCGAGTGCCGCAAGCGGGGCATCATCCCTTACCTCCGGCCCGACGGTAAGTCCCAGGTCACCATCGAGTACTCCTACGGCGAGCCCAAGCGGGCAGCGGCGGTGGTCATCGCTGCCCAGCACGATGACCGCGACGACCGCGGCCCCATCACGCAGGAACGCATCCGCGCCGACGTCATAGAACACGTCGTCCGCCCCGTGCTGGGCAACTGGATGGACAGCCAGACGGACATTCACGTCAACCGCAGCGGCAGCTTCGTGCTGGGTGGCCCGGCTGCCGACTCGGGCCTCTCGGGGCGGAAGACGATGGTGGACACCTACGGCTCCGCCGCCCGCCACGGGGGAGGGTCCTTCTCGGGCAAGGACCCCTCCAAGGTGGACCGCTCCGCCACCTACGCCGCCCGCTGGGTGGCCAAGAACCTGGTGGCGGCGGGCCTGGCCGACCGGGTGGAGGTGGAGCTGTGCTACGCCATCGGCCATCCTCAGCCCATCGCCATCTCGGTGGAGACCTTCGGCACCCACAAGTTCGACCACGGCGGGCTGGTGGAGCTGGTCAGGCAGCACTTCGATCTGAGCCCACGGGGCATCATCCGCCGGCTGGACTTGCGGCGTCCCATCTACCGTCCCATCGCTGCCTACGGGCACTTCGGCCGCACCGACCTGGACCTGCCCTGGGAGCGCACCGACATGGCCGAGGAGCTGCGGCGGGCGGCGGGCCTTGCCCAGCGGGCCTGACCCGGACCGGTAGCGTGGCCTGAAGGGGGGAGGTGAGGGTAGTTGCTGTATGCCCTCATCATCGCCGGTGGCGAGGGGGAGCGGCTGCGGCCCTACACCTGGGACCGCCCCAAGCCCATGGTGCCCGTCAACGGACGCCCCATCCTGGAGTACCAGGTCCTCTGGCTCAGGTCCCAGGGCGTCACTCACATCGTCATGCTCTGCCACTACAAGGCGGAGGTGGTGCAGGAGCACTTCGGCGACGGCTCCCGCTTCGGCGTGCACATCACCTACACAGTGGAGCCGGAGCCTCTGGGTCGCGGCGGCGCCCTGCGCCTCGGCTACCAGCAGGTGCCACCCGACCAGGAGGTGGTCATCGGCCTCAACGGCGACATCATCACCAACCAGCGCCTGGCCCCCCTGCTGGCCTATCATCGGCGCAAGGGGGCGACGGCCACCGTCATGCTGGTACCCCTCATGAGCCCCTACGGCGTCGTCCGTGTGGGCAGGGACGGCCACATCTCCCAGTTCCTGGAGAAGCCTCCCCTCCCTTACTGGATCAACGCCGGCATCTACGTCCTCTCGCCGGAGTTCTTCGCCCGCCTGCCCGAGAAGGGCGACCACGAGACCACCACTTTTCCGGCGCTGGCCGCCGAGGGGAAGCTGTTCGGCTACCGCAGCCGCGCCTACTGGCGGGCGGTGGACACGGTCAAGGACCTGCGGGAGGCGGAGGCTGAGGTAAAGGCGCTGGCCCTGACATGAGCCCCATTCGTTTCGGGACCGACGGCTGGCGGGCCGTCATCGCCGACGAATACACCTTCGATGCCGTCCGCGCCTGTGCCGAGGGCTACGCCCGCTATCTTGCGGAACGGGGCGTGCGGCGGGGCGTGCTGGTGGGATACGACCGCCGCTTCGCCGCTGAGGACTTCGCCGCCGCTGTCGCCGAGGTGCTGGCCGCCCACGGCGTCCGCGTCTTCCTCACGCCCCGGCCCACGCCCACGCCGGTGGTGGCCCACGGCATCCTCCAGCTGGGCGCCGACGGTGCCGTAGTCATCACCGCCAGCCACAACCCCTGGCGCTGGCTGGGGTTCAAGGTGCGGCCCGACTACGGCGGCGCTCCCCCGCCTGAATACACCGCCGCCATCGAGGCCCACATCCCCCCCGAAGACGAGTGGGGGGCCATACCCCGCTTGCCCCTGATGGAGGCCAGACGCCGGGGCCTGGTGGAGGACTACGACCCCGACCCCGCCTACCTTCGTCACCTGGAGGAGATATTGGACCTGGATGCGCTGCGCAGGGCTGGCCTGCAGGTTGTGGCCGATCCCATGCACGGCGCCGCCGCCGGCTACCTGCGCCGACTCCTTCAGGGCGACAGCACCAAGGTGTGGGAGATACGGGGCCGCCGCAACCCCATCTTCCCCGGCATGGACGCGCCGGAGCCCATCGCTCGCAACCTGAAGGCCCTCATGGAGGCGGTGCGCCGCCACCGTGCCCAGGTGGGCCTGGCCAACGACGGCGACGGCGACCGCCTGGGTGTGGTGGACGAAAGGGGGATGTTCCTGGACAACCAGCGCACCTTCGCCCTGCTGGCCTATTACATGCTGCATGTCCGCGGCGAGCGCGGGCCCATCGTCAAGTCCCTGACCGCCACCCGGATGGCCTTCGCCCTGGCCGAGCCTCTGGGGCTGCCCGTCTACGAGACGCCGGTGGGCTTCAAGTTCCTGGGCCCCAAGATGCGCGAGACCGATGCCCTCATGGCCGGTGAGGAGTCGGGAGGCTACGCCTTTCGCGGCCACCTGCCCGAGCGGGACGGCATCCTGGCTGCCCTCTGCTTCCTGGACCTGATGGTGCGGCGGGGCAAGACCCCCTCGGAGCTGCTGCGGGAGCTGTTCGACCTGGTAGGCCCCCACTACTACGACCGGGTGGACGTGCACCTGCAGGAGGGGCAGCGGGAGCGGCTGCAGGCCCGCCTGCGGGACCTCTCGCCGGACCGCATAGGCGGGCTGAGGGTCGTAGGCCAGGACGACCTGGACGGGTTGCGCTTCCTCCTGGAGGGGGGCTGGGTGGTGTTCCGCTTCTCGGGCACGGAGCCGCTGCTGCGCATCTACAGCGAGGCTCAGGGGGACGAGCGTTCGGTCTACCGCGTCCTGGACGACGCCCGCCGGCTGCTGGGAGTATAGCCTTGGACGTGCTGGACGACCCCGCCCGCATCGCCTCCCTCGATCCGGGCGGGATGCTGGAGTCCATTCGCGACCTGCCCCGCCAGTGCCGCCAGGCATGGCAGGAGGCCCGCTCGCTCCAACTGCCCGAGAGCTACCGCCGCGTCGGCAAGATAGCCGTGCTGGGCATGGGCGGCTCGGCTATCGCCGGCGACTACCTGCGCGCCCTGGGCACGAGGCTGCCGGTGGGCATCGTGCGCGCCTACGACCTTCCGCCGTGGGTGGACGCCGACACGCTGGCGGTGGCCTCCAGCTATTCGGGTAACACCGAGGAGACTCTCTCCGCCTGCCAGCAGGCGCTGGAGCGGGGGGCCAGGGTGGTGGCCATCACCGGCGGCGGTCGGCTGGGGGAGCTGGCGAAGGAGCGGGGGCTGCCCCTGTTCACCATCGGCTATCGCGCCCAGCCGCGGGCCGCCCTGGGCTACAGCCTGATGCCTTTGCTGCGGGTGGCCCACCTGGCGGGCGCCCTGGACGATCCTGCGGCCCTGGTAGAGGAGGCCCTATCGGTCATGGAGGCCGAGCGCCAGCGGCTCGATGCCGGGGTGCCCACGCCCAGCAATCCCGCCAAGGC
This sequence comes from Dehalococcoidia bacterium, assembly GCA_025062275.1. GTDB lineage: Bacteria > Chloroflexota > Dehalococcoidia > SM23-28-2 > HRBIN24 > HRBIN24. The sequence goes on along the minus strand of JANXAP010000003.1, from coordinate 47,689 downwards.
CCTGGCCCTGCGCCTGCACGGACGGCTGGTCGTGGTCTTCGGGGCGGGACCCCTGGCCGAGGCCGCCCACCGCTTCAAGACCCAGGTGAACGAGAACGCCAAGGCCTGGGCCTTTTACGAGGAGCTGCCCGAGGCCGACCACAACGCCGTTGTCGCTTTCGCCCGGCCTGAGGAGGTGGCCCGCCGCACCTGTGCGGTGTTCCTGCGCTCGTCGGGGCTGCACCCGCGAGTGCTGCTGCGTTACGAGTTCACCCAGCGGGCGCTGGAGGAGGCGGGGGTCGAGTGCCGGACGGTGGACGTGCCCGGCACCGGCCCCCTGGCCCAGTTGCTGGCCGCCACCCTCTTCGCCGACTACACCAGCTTCTATCTGGCGCTGTTGAACGGGGTAGACCCGACGCCTGTGCCGGAGATCGAGCGCCTCAAGGCCTGGCTGGCGCAGCGCTAGGGCGTCACCGCTTGCTGTACTGGGGCGCCTTGCGGGCCCGCTTGAGCCCGTACTTCTGCCGCTCCTTGACGCGGGGGTCTCGAGTGACCAGCCCCGCTCGCCGCAACACCGGCTTCAGTTCAGGGTTCCACTCGATGAGGGCGCGGGCGATGCCGTGGGAGACAGCCCCGGCCCAGCCGCTGATGCCCCCACCACGACACTTGACGCTGACGTTGAACTGCTGCAGCGTGCCCGTCACCTCCAGGGGCTTGCGCACCATCACCTGGTGCAGCAGGCGGGGGAACACCTGAGTGTAGGGCCGGCCGTTGACAATGATGTGGCCGCCCTCGCCCTGGGCCGGGAATAGGCGGACGCGGGCCACTGTGGTCTTGCGGCGGCCCACCCCCTCGTAATAGGTGCCCTGGAACAGCTCGTCGTAGGGGCTGGGGATGGTCAGCGTCTCCTGGGCCATGGTCCGTCACTCCTTCGTCGGCAGTTCGCTGGCCGAGGCGGCCCGGCACTTTCGGCTGGCCGCTACCTGGGCCTCGTGGGGGTGGTCGGGGCCGGCGTAGACCTTCAGCCGCCCCAGAAGGTAGCGGCCCAGGCGGTTCTTGGGCAACATGCGCCTCACCGCCAGCTGGATGACCCGCTCGGGGTGCTTGGCCAGCATGTCCCGCAGGGTGACGGCGCGGATGCCACCCATGTAGCCCGTGTGCCGGTAGTAGACCTTGTCGGTCAGCTTCTTGCCCGTCACCCGCACCTTGGCGGCGTTGACAATGACCACGTAGTCCCCCACGGGCAGGTGGGGGGTGTAGGTGGGCTTGTGCTTGCCCATGAGCAGGCGGGCGGCCTGACTGGCCAGACGCCCCAATATCTGGCCGTCGGCGTCCAGCACATGCCAGTCGGCCACCAGCTCCCGTTCCTTAGGTTGGTAGGTCTTGGGCCTCTTCAAAGGCATGGTCGAATATCTCCTGGTCATAGTATACCCGCATCAGGCACAGTCCGTGAGGGGGTGCGGCCCAGCGGGCCGCACCGGGCCTGGGCCGCGCGAGCATATCCACCAGCTCGGCCGGCGACAGCCTCCCTCTGCCCAGCTCTACCAGGGCGCCGACGGTGCGCCGCACCTGCTGGGGCAGGAAGGCGTTGGCCTCCATGTCCAGCAGCAGCAGGGGACCGCGGCGCTGCAGGCTGCAGCGATAGACGGTGCGCACGGTGCGCCTGCCCGCCTGGTCCGGCCGGGTAAAGGAGGCGAAGTCGTGCTCCCCTTCCAGCAGTCCCGCCGCCCGGGCCATGGCCGCCACGTCCAGGGGCCCTCGCAGGTGCCAGGCGAAGCTTCGCAGCAGGGCCGACCTGGCCGGCCGCAGCAGCAACGTGTAGCGGTACCAGCGGCGGCGGGCGTGGCGGCGCACATCGAAGCCCAGGGGCACCTGGGCGGCCGCCACCACGGCGATGTCCTCGGGCAGGTGGGCGTTGAGGCCATCCACGAATGCCTCCAGGGGGTAGTCCCTGGCGGTGAGGAAAGAGGCCACCTGCCCCTTGGCGTGGACGCCGGCGTCGGTGCGGCCGGCCAGGGCCAGACGGACGCGTTCGCCTGTTAAGCTGCGTAAGGCGGCCTCCACCGTCCCCTGAACGGTGGGGGCATTGGCCTGCAGCTGAGAGCCAGCGTAGGCCGTCCCCTCGTATTCCAGCAGGAGGGCGATGCGTCGACGGGTGCCCTCCCCACCCACGTCCCGCCCTCGGTCGGGCTAGACCAGCTCCAGCTGCACCAGGTGCGCCCCGTCGCCTTGCCGACGTCCCAGCTTGGTGATGCGGGTGTAGCCGCCTGGGCGGTCGGCGTAGCGAGGGCCCAGCTCGTCAAAGAGCTTGCGCACCACCTTTTTGTCGTAAATGAAGGCCAGGGCGCGACGGCGCGAGGCCAGGTCGCCCTTCTTGGCCAGGGTTATCATCTTCTCGGCCAGGCCCCGCACCTCCTTGGCCTTGGCCTCGGTGGTGACGATGCGCTCGTAGCGCAGCAGGTCGGTGACCTGGTTGCGGAAGAGGGCCAGGCGGTGGTCGGTGGGCCGACCGAGCTTGCGTCCGTCCACCTGGTGGGCCATGGCTCACTCCTCTTCCTCTGCCTGTTGCTTGAGCTCCCGCAGCTTGGCCCAGCGGGGATCGATCTCCTCGGCCTCGGGCGCCTCCTGGCCGTCGCCGCCGGCGATGGTCTCGGCTGGGGCCTTCTCCTTGCGCCGCTCCCGCTTCTTCTCCTCCTTGGGGGTCGGCGCCTTCATCTCCGCCTCGGGCGGGGCCTCCGCGACCGGTTCCTGGACAGCCTCGGCCGGGGCGGCCGCCTCGGGCTGCGCCTCTTCGGCCAGCTCCCCCTCCTCAGCCAGCTCCTCCTCTTCTTCCTCTTCGGTGGCGCCCGTCAGGGTCTCGGCCGTCAGAGGAAGGATGCCCAGCTCGGCCAGGCGCTGTCTCAGCTCTTCGTAGGACTTGCGGCCGAAGTTGCGCAGGGACAGCAGCTCCTCCTCGGTGCGCTCCAGGACCTGTCCCACGGTGGTGATGCCGCTGCGGCGCAGGCAGTTGTAGGTCCGCATGGAGAGGTCCAGGTCGTCGATGGGCATATTGTACTGGTCCTCGGAGATCAGGAGGCCAGCACCGATGCCGCGGCTGAGGACCGGGGCGGCAGCGCGGCCCATGCTGGTGAACAGCCGCAGGTGTTGCAGGAGCATGTCGGCGCCGCGGCTGACGGCCTCCACCGCACCCACGGTGCCGTCGGTCCACACCTCCAGTATCAGGCGGTCATAGTTGCTGGCCTGCCCCACGCGGGTGGGCTCCACCCGGTAGCTGACGCGGCGCACAGGGGTGAAGATGGCGTCCACAGCGATGGTGCCTATGGGCAGGCCATCGGTCTGGCTGGCGGGACGGTAGCCGCGGCCCGTCTCCACCGTGAACTCGATGTGCAGACGGGCCTCGGGAGAGTCCACGGTGAGCAGGTGCTGCTCGGGGTTTACCACCTCGATGTGCTCGGGGACCTGGATGTCGGCGGCGGTTATCTCCCCTTCCCGCCCCTGGATGTCCAGCACCAGGGTGGCCGGACGGTCGGACAGGGCCCGCAGCCGGATGGCCTTCACGTTCAGGAGGAACTCGATGGTGTCCTCCTTGACGTGGGGTATGGTGGAGAACTCGTGCAGCACCCCCTCGATGAGCACCTGGGTGATGGCTGCCCCGGGCAGGGAGCTCAGGAGCACCCGGCGCAGGGAGTTGCCCAGGGTGATGCCGAAGCCGGGCAGCAGGGGCGCCACCACTACCCGGGCGTAATCGCCCTGGTCCTCCTCGATCTCGATGCGGGGCAGTTCGAGCACCTCTTGCAGGGTCAAGGCAGACCCACCTCCAAACCTCAAGAACGACTGACGGACTTCGATCAGCGCGAGTAGTATTCCACGATGGAGGCCGTGTTGAAGAACACGGGCACCTCCTCCAGGTTGGGCTCCGAGAGCACCCGCCCCGTCATGGCCTCAGTGTCCAGAGAGAGCCATGAGGGCACCTGCCTGGAGCCCACCTGGGCCTTGGCCATCTCGAACAGGGCGGTGCGCTGCCCCTGCGGCGTCCAGCCCACCGTGTCGCCCGGCCGCAGCAGCATGGACGGGATGTCCGCCTTGCGACCGTTGACGGTGATGTGGCCGTGTCGCACCAGCTGCCGCGCCTGGTTGCGCGACTCGGCGAAGCCCAGCCGGTAGACCACGTTGTCCAGCCGCCGCTCCAGCAGCTTGACCAGGTTCTCGCCGGTGACGCCCTTCTGGCGCCGGGCCTCTTCGAAGAAGCGGCGGAACTGGCGCTCCATCATCCCGTAGATGTAGCGCGCCTTCTGCTTCTCCCGTAGCTGGATGCCACGGTCGGACAGGCGGAACTGACGTCGCTCGGGGCCGTGCTGGCCGGGCGGGTAGGGCCGCTTCTCCAGGACGCAGTTGGTGTAGCACTTGTTCCCCTTCAGGTAGAGCTTCACGCCCGCCCGCCGGCACAGGCGGCAGACAGGGCCGGTGTAACGTCCCATGGCCTGACTTCCTCCTCCCTCTGCGTAACCCCGAGCTAGACGCGGCGCCGCTTCGGCGGCCGACAGCCGTTGTGGGGAATGGGGGTGACGTCGCGGATGCTGGTGACCTGCAGCCCGGCTGCCTGCAGGGCGCGTATGGCCGGCTCGCGACCGCTGCCCGGCCCCTTCACCAGCACCTCCACCTGGCGCAGGCCGTGCTCCACGGCGCGACGGGCGGCCGTCTCGGCAGCCACGCTGGCGGCGTAGGGCGTGCCCTTGCGGGACCCCTTGAAGCCCACGGTGCCGCCGCTGGCCCAGGAGATGACGTTCCCCTGGGGGTCGGTGAGGGTGACGATGGTGTTGTTGAAGGTGGACTGAATGTAGGCGCGCCCCACAGGGATGTTCTTGCGGTCGCGCCGCCGGACGCCGCTGCTGGGTCTCGGCCGTGGCATCTCCTCTTACCCCCTTACTTCCTGACCTTGGCCCGCCGCTTGCCAGCCACCGTCTTGCGGGGGCCCTTGCGGGTGCGGGCGTTGGTGCGGGTGCGCTGCCCCCGCACCGGCAGGCCCCGCCGATGACGTATGCCACGGTAGCAGTTGATCTCGATGAGCCGCTGGATGTTCTGCCGCACCTCCGCCCGCAGCTCCCCCTCCACCTTGTAGTTGCGGTCGATGAACTCCCGCAGCCGGTTCAGCTCCTCGTCCGAGAGGTCCCTCACCTTGCGGGCGGGATCGATACCCGTGTTCTGGCACACCTCCAGGGCGCGGGTGCGGCCGATGCCGTAGATGTAGGTCAGGGCCACATCCAGCCGCTTGTCATTGGGTATGTCTACTCCGGCGATTCTCGCCATGGCCTTCCTCCTAGCCCTGGCGCTGCTTGTGGCGCGGGTTGGGGCAGATGATATAGACCACGCCCCGGCGCCGCACCACCTTGCACTTGTCGCAGCGACGGGTCACCGAAGGTCGCACCTTCATCGCGCTGCCTCCCCGCTCTCGCGAAAGCGGTAGGTGATGCGCCCACGGCTCAGGTCGTAGGGAGAAAGCTCCACCAGCACCCGGTCGCCGGGCAGGATGCGGATAAAGTGCATGCGCATCTTGCCCGAGGCGTGGGCCAGCACCATGTGTCCGTTGGGCAGCTCTACTCTGAACATGGCGTTGGGCAACGACTCCCTGACGATGCCCTCCACCTCGATGGTGTCCTTTTTTGGCATAAGGCCTCTTTCCGTTCCCCCCTCAACAGGCGACCAAATTTTTATTATACGCCTTCAGGGCAGCGTTAGCACTACCGGGTCCCCATCGGTTATGGCGATGGTGTGCTCGAAATGGGCCGAGAGGGAGCCGTCGGCGGTGCGCACGGTCCAGCCGTCGGGGTCCCGCTTGGTGCGCCAGGTGCCCATGTTGACCATGGGCTCGATGGCCAGCACCATCCCCTTCCTCAGCACCGGCCCCCAGTCGGGGGGACCGTAGTTGGGGACCTGCGGGTCCTCGTGCATCTGCCGCCCCACTCCGTGCCCCACGTACTCCCGCACCACCGAGAATCCCTCCGCCTCCACGTAGGTCTGGATGGCGTGGCCGATGGCCCCGAGACGCGACCCTGCCCGGGCTGCCCTTATCCCCCGCCACAGGGCCTCCTCGGTGACGCGAATGAGGCGCTCCGCCTCCGGGCTGATGCGGCCCACTCCCACTGTCACGGCGCAGTCGGCCACGAACCCCCGGTAGGTGCAGCCCAGGTCGATGCTGACGATGTCCCCTTCCTGGAAGGCCCGGTCGCCGGGGATGCCGTGCACGATCTCGTCGTTCACCGAGATGCACACGGTAGCCGGATACCCCTGGTAGCCCAGGAAGGTGGGAATGACGCCCCGACGGGCGAACTCCCGGCGCACCAGCTCGTCCAGCTCCCTCTCCACCACTCCCGGGCGCACGTGCTCCACCAGCATCTGCAGGACTTGGGCCACGTGGCGGCCCGCCTCCCGCATAATGGCGATCTCCTCGTCGGACTTGATGACGATGGGCACGTCCCCGGTTCACCTCTCCCGGGCAGCCGTCACCAGGGCGAGGAGACGCTCCCTCACGGCCTCCACAGGCTGCTCCCCGTCCACCTCCTGCAGCTTGCCCTGGCCCCGGTAGTGCTCGAGCAGCTCCCTGAGCTGCGCCATGTTCACCTGCAGTCGGGTGCGCACCACCTCAGGGCGATCGTCCTCGCGCTGGTAGAGCCGCGAGCCATCGCGGTCGCAGATGCCCGGCACTCTGGGCGGAGCGTTGGTCTCGTGGTAAACGGCGCCGCAAGTGGGGCAGTTCCATCGCCCCGACAGGCGGCGCACCAGCTCCTCCTCCGAGACCCGCAGGTAGATGGCCATATCGATGCCCTGCCCCCGCTGGGCGAGGGCCTCGTCCAGCGCCCGCGCCTGGGCCAGGGTGCGGGGAAAGCCGTCCAGAAGGCATCCTCGCTGGCAGTCGGGCTCCTCCAACCGCTTCAACAACATAGCGATGGTGATCTCGTCGGGCACCAGTCGCCCCGACTCCACGTAAGGCCGCGCCCTCTCCCCCAGCTCCGTGCCGCGGCGGATGTTCTCGCGGAACAGCTCGCCGGTGGTGATGTGGGCCAGCCCCAGGTGTTGGGCCAGAAAGGCAGCCTGGGTGCCCTTGCCGGCCCCAGGCAGACCCAACAGCACCAGGAACATGTCCCTTACCTAGCGAATGAAGCCTTCGTACTGGCGCATCAGCAGCTGGGCCTCGATCTGGCGCATGGTGTCCAGCACCACTCCCACCACGATGATGAGGCCGCTGGCGCTGATGCCCAGGGCGGCCGAGCGCCCTCGCAGGCTCACGTCCTGCTCCATCAAGGCGCCGATGAGGAAGGGCGACACGGCCACGAAGCCCAGAAAGAGCGCTCCCGCCCAGGTGATGCGCATCAGGACCCGGTTGATGTACTCCTCCGTGGGCTTGCCGGGACGGATGCCGGGGATGAAGCCGCCCTGCCGCTGCAGGTTCTCGGCCAGGTTCTGCTGCTGGAAGATGACCAGCGTGTAGAAGAAGGTGAAGATGACGACGCTCAGGAACAGCAACAGCCAGTAGAAGGGGTTGCCCGGGGTGAAGGCCCGTTGCGCCCACTCCCCGAGGTTGCTGATGAACTCGTTGCTGTTCTGGGCCAGCACCTGTCCCACGTAGGCCGGCAAAAGGATGATGGAGTAGGCGAAGATGAGGGGCACCATGCCCACCGAGTTCACCCTCAGGGGGATGTGGGTCTGCCCCGACTGCCGGTACATGCGCCCGCCCCGGAACACGCTGCGGGAATATTGGACCGGTATCCGCCGCTGCGCCTCCTGGAAGAAGACGATGAGGTAGACCAGCCCCAGCGTGAACAGACCCAGCATCAGGGTGCTGGTGACGGTCCCGCCCACCCCCGTGAACAGCCGCGCCCCCACGTACTCCGGCAGGCCCGACACTATCCCGGCGAAAATGAGGATGGAGATGCCGTTGCCGATGCCCTTCTCGGTGATGAGCTCCCCCAGCCACACCAGGAACATGGTGCCGGCGGCCATGGTGATGAGGATGGTGATCGTCCGCAGCCCCGTCTCGCCCGTGAAGCCCACCTGGATGCTGCCTGGCAGCAGGCTCTGGATGAGGATGAGCTGCCCGTAGCCCTGCAACAGCGCCATGGGCACCGTCAGCCAGTGGGTGTAGATCTCGATCTGCCTGCGCCCGTATTCGCCCTCCTGGGAGAGGGCCCGCAGGGTCGGCACCAGCGGCACCAGCAACTGCATGACGATGGCCGCCGTCACGTAGGGGTAAACGCCCATGGCGGCCACGCTCATGTTCTTCAGGGCGCCGCCCGAGAAGAAGTTCAGAAAGCCGAGGATGGTGTTCTGTCGGAACAGGTCCTGCAGCACCCTCGGGTCGACCCCTGGCACCGGCAGGTTGGAGATGAACCGAAAGACCACCAGCATCGCGAATACGAACAGGAGGCGCTGGCGCAGGTCGGGCTGCAGCAGGGCGTTGAGGGCCGCCTGCAGGAGCTGGGGCTGGGCCTGACGCTGGCCCCTAGTGGCCGCCGTCACCCTCGGACGCCTCCAGGGGCAGGGCGCGACCCCCCGCAGCTTCGATCTTCTCGCGCGCCGACTGACTGAAGCGGTGGGCGCGCACCGTCAGGGCCACCTTCAGCTCGCCGCTGCCCAGCACCTTTAGGGGGCGCTTCTCGTCCCGCACCAGACGCTGCTGGCGCAGCAGCTCCGGCGTCACCTCGCTACCGGCGGGGAAGCGGTTCAGCTGGCCGACGTTGACCACCTCGTATTCGACCCTGAAGGGGTTGACGAAGCCGCGCATCTTGGGCAGCCCCTTCACCAGCCGCGTCTGGCCGCCCTCGAACCAGGGGGGCACGGGCTTGCCAGCGCGGGCCTTCTGGCCCTTGATGCCGCGGCCCGAATAGCTGCCGTGGCCGCTGCTGTCGCCCCGGCCGACGCGCTTGCGCCGGTGCTTGGCCCCCCGTGGCGGCCTCAGTTCGTGGGCCAGCATCAGTCCCTTACCTCCTCCACGGTCAGCAGGTGGCGGACCTTGAAAATCATTCCCCGGATGGAGGGGGTGTCCTCGTGCACCACCGTGTGCCCCAGGCGCTTCAGGCCCAGGGCGCGAATGGTCTCCTTCTGGTCGCGGCGGTAGCCGATGGCGCTCTTGCGCCAGGTGATGCGCAGACGGGGCACCGGAGCTACACCTCCTCCGCCGCCACGCGGGCGCGCAGGGCCCGCACCACCTCGGGCTCTTTGATCTGGGACAGGGCGTAAATGGTGGCCTTCACCAGGTTGACGGGGTTGGTGCTGCCCAGCGCCTTGCAGACGGCGTCCTTGACGCCGGCCAGCTCCAGCACGGGCCGCATGGCACCGCCGGCGATGAGGCCGGTGCCCGGCGGCGCGGGCTTGATGATCACCCGCGAGGCGCCATACTTGACCACCAACGGGTGGGGGATGGTGCCGTTGACCAGTGGCACCCGTATGAGGAACTGGCGCGCCTTGTTGGAGGCCTTGCGAATGGCCTCGGGCACCTCGGTGGCCTTCCCTAGGGCCGCCCCCACGTGCCCCTGGCCGTCGCCCACCACCACCAGGGCGGTGAAGTGGAAGCGACGCCCTCCGGCCATCATCTTGGCCACCCGGTTGATGTAGACCGTCCTCTCCTGCAGGGGCAGGCCCGAGGAGTCCTTTACCACCCTGTCGCGGTCGGCGATGTACTTCAGCGGGATACCCATGACGTCACCTGCCTAGAACTGGAGGCCGGCCTGCCGCGCTGCCTCGGCCAGGGCCTTCACCCGTCCATGATATTTGAAGCCGCCGCGGTCGAACACCACCTTGGTGATGCCCCTGTCCAGGGCACGGCGGGCCACCAGTTCCCCCACTAGGGCAGCCATCTCCGCCTTGGACTTGCCCTGGCGCAGCGCCCGCAGCTCCGGCTCCAGGTCCGAGGCTGCGGCCAGGGTGTGGCCTCGCGTGTCGTCGATGACCTGGGCGTAGATGTGCTTCAGGCTGCGGAACACCGCCAGTCGCGGCCGCTCCGGCGTGCCGAAGACCTTCTTGCGCACCCGCAGGTGGCGGCGGATGCGTGCCTGGCGGGGCGTTTTGACCTTGACCATGGCCTAGCGCTTGCCTCCCTTGGCGCCCTTGCCCGCCTTCCGGCGGATGGCCTCACCCACGTAGCGGATGCCCTTGCCCTTGTAGGGCTCGGGCGGACGGATGGCACGGATGTTGGCTGCCACCTGCCCCACCAACTGCTTGTCGCTGCCGCGCACCACCACCTGGGTGGTGCCCTCCACCTGGATCTCCACGCCGGGAGGCGGCTCCACCTCCACGGGGTGGGAGTAGCCCACCGTCAGCACCAGCTTGTTGCCCTGCATCTGGGCGCGGTATCCCACGCCCACCAGCTCCAGGCGCTTCTCGAACCCCTCGCTTACCCCCGTCACCATGTTGGCGATGAGGGCGCGGGTGAGGCCATGGAGGGCGCGGTGGCGCGGCAGGTCCGAGGGCCTCCTGACGACGATGTGCCCGTCCTCCACCGCCACCTGCATGTCCCGCGGGTACTCCCATGACAGCTCGCCGCGGGGGCCGCGGACGGTGATGCGCCCCCCGTCCAGGGAGACCTGGACCCCCTGGGGTATCGGCACGGGCTTGCGTCCGACGCGCGACATGCCCTTCAGCCCCCTCACCAGACGTAGCACAGCACTTCGCCCCCCAGGTTGCGGCGCCAGGCCTCCTGGCCGGTCATGACCCCCTGGGGGGTGGAGAGGATGGCGATGCCCAGGCCGCCGTAGACGCGGGGTATCTCCTTGCGCCGCACGTAGATGCGCAGGCCGGGCTTGCTGACTCGCTGCAGTCCCGAGATGAGGGGCTCCCCCTTCTCCGTGTAGGCCAGGTAGATACGCAGCGTCTTCTTTGGCCCCTCGCCCCGGACCTCGTAGCCCTTGATGAAACCCTCGCGCTTCAGCACCCGCGCGATGTCCAGCTTCAGCCGCGAGGCGGGCACATCGGTGTAGTCGTGCCGCGCCATGATGGCGTTGCGGATGCGCGTCAGCATGTCGGCGATGGGGTCCGTCATCATGGCCAGCATCACCAGCTCGCCTTCTGCACGCCGGGCAGCTGCCCCTCGTGGGCCAGGCGGCGGAAGCAGATGCGGCACAGGGCGAACTGGCGCAAATAGGCCCTGGGCCGCCCGCACAGCCGACAACGGTTGCGGTGGCGCACCCGGAACTTGGGCGTCTTCATGAAGGTCTTGACGTAGAGCGCCTTCCTGGTCAACCTCCCTACCTCCTGGCGAAGGGCATGCCCAGCAGCTCCAGCAGTCGCTTGCCCTCTTCGTCGGTGCGCGCAGTGGTGATGATGTTCACCTGAAGCCCGCGCACCCGGTCTATCTTGTCGTAGTCGATCTCGGGGAAGATGACCTGCTCGCGGATGCCCAGGGAGTAGTTGCCGCGGCCGTCGAAGGAGTCGGGCGGCACTCCCTGGAAGTCGCGGATGCGGGGCAGGGCAGCGTTCATGAGCCTGTCCAGGAACTCCCACATGCGGTCGCCCCGCAGCGTCACCATCAGCCCGATGGGCATCCCCTTGCGCACCTTGAAGTTGGCGATGGACTTGCGCGCTCGGGTCACCACCGGGCGCTGGCCGCTGATGAGGGCCAGGTCGTTGCTGGCTGCCTCCACCGCCTTGGGGTTCTGGACTGCCTCCCCCAGGCCGATGTTGAGGCAGACCTTCTCGATGCGGGGCACCTGCATGACGTTGCGGTAGCCGAACTCCCGCATCAGGGCCGGCACCACTTCCTCTCGGTAGCGCTGCTTGAGCCTGGGTATGTAGCCGTTGCTGCCCTGCATGGCCTCAGTCGATGTTGGCGTCGCACTTTTTACAGTATCGCACCTTGCGCCCGTCATCCAGGCGGCGAAAGCCCACCCTGGTGGCCTTGCCGCAGGCCGGACAGACCAGCTTGACCTTGGACCAGTGGATGGGCGACTCCCTCTGGACGATGCCGCCCGGCCGGTTGGGCATGGCCCGCAGGTGGCGCTTGACGACGTTCACTCCCTCAACGACGATGCGTTGCTCGCGGGGGATGACCTGGCGAACGGTGCCCACCTTGCCGCGGTCGCGGCCCCGCACCACCAGCACTGTGTCCTGGCGCTTGATCTTCTGGGCCACCTCAGACCACCTCCGGCGCCAGGGAGATGATCTTCATGAAGCCCTTCTCCCGCAGCTCGCGGGCTACCGGGCCGAAGACGCGGGTGCCGCGGGGGTTCTGGCCGTCGGGGGCCAGGATGACGGCGGCGTTGTCGTCGAAGCGGATGTACGTGCCGTCGCGGCGGCGGGTGGTCTTGGCCACCCGCACCACCACCGCCCGCACCACGTCCCCTTTCTTGACGGGCGCGTGGGGTATGGCATCCTTCACCGAAGCGACGATGACGTCTCCCAGGCCGGCGTACTTCCGGTTGGAACCCCCGAGCACGCGGAAGCACATGATCTCCCGCGCCCCCGAGTTGTCGGCCACCTTGAGGCGAGTGTAGTTCTGGATCATGGCTGTTGCGCCTCCCCAGCGGCCTCAGGCGTCTCCTCCTGTCGGCGGCGCTCGCCCAGGGTCTCCAGGTCCACCTCTTCGGCCTTGACCTCCACCTGTTCGGCCCGCTGCAGGATGCGGACCACCCGCCAGCGCTTGGTGCGGGAGAGGGGCCGGCTCTCGACGATGAGCACCCGGTCGCCCACGCGGCATTCGTTGTTCTCGTCGTGGGCGTGGTACTTCTTGGTGCGGCGGATGGTCTTCTTGTAGAGGGGGTGACGGGTGAGCCGCTCCACGGCCACCGTCACAGTCTTCTGCATGCGGTCGCTGACCACGACCCCCTCCAGCACCCTGCGCCGCCCGAACTTCAGCTCTTCGCCGGCCATGACCAGGTGTGCCTCCCCTACCGGTTGATGCGGGCCAGCTCCCGTGCCCGCTGCTCCGTCTTCAGTCGGGCCAGGTGCCGCCGCAGCTTCTGGAGCTGGCTGGTGTCCTGGAGCTGGCGCGTCTGTTGCTGCAGCCGCAACTGAAAGAGGCGGCGATAGGTCTCCTCGATCTCCTCCGCCAGCTCCTTGTCCGACAGGCGGCGGATCTCGTCCATGGTCTTGACGTAGCGGCCCATCTCCTAGGCAGCCTCCCTGTGGACGATGCGGCAGGGGATGGGCAGCTTGTGGGCGGCCTGTTCCAGGGCCTCCTTGGCCAGGTCCTCGCGCACGCCCGCCACCTCGAAGAGGATGCGCCCGGGCTTGACCACCGCTGCCCAGTACTCCACCGGCCCCTTGCCGCTGCCCATGCGCGTCTCCAGGGGCTTCTTGGTGATGGGCTTGTCGGGGAAGACGCGGATCCACATCTTCCCGCCACGGCGCACCATGCGGGCGATGACGCGGCGGGCGGCCTCGATCTGGCGGGCGGAGAGCCAGCAGGCCCCCAGGGCCTGCAGGCCCCACTCGCCGAAGGCCACATAGTTGCCCGAGTTGGCCCGCCCCTTGAGGCGGCCCCGCTGCTGCTTGCGGTACTTAACCTTCCTGGGCTGGAGCACCTTCGCTCACCTCCGCTGCCGCCTCGGCGGCCTCGGCCCGCTCCCGCTCGGGGAGGACGTCGCCCTTGTATATCCAGACCTTGACGCCGATGACGCCCAGCTGGGTGCGGGCCTCGGCGAAGCCATAGTCGATGTCGGCCCGCAGGGTGTGGAGGGGCACCCGCCCCACCAGCTCCACCGCCTTGCGGCTCATGTCGGCGCCGCCCAGGCGGCCGGCCACCCTGATCTTGACGCCCAGGGCGCCCCGCTGCATGGCCCTGGCTGCCGCCTGCTTGATGGCCCGCCGGTGGGAGATGCGCTGCTCGATCTGCCGCGCCACCGTCTGGGCCACCAGGCGGGCGTCCAGCTCCGGCGCCGGCACCTCGGTGATGTTCACCCTTACCCGCTTGCCCGTCAGCTCCTCCAGGCGGTTGCGGATCTCCTCCACCCGCTGGCCGCCCCGGCCGATGACGATGCCCGGCCGGGCGGTGTGGATGGTCACCGTCACCTGGTTGGCGTTGCGCTCTATCTCCACCCGCGAGATGGCGGCGTCCCGCAGCATGTCCAGGATGCTGCGGCGAATGGTCAGGTCCTCGTGCAGCAGCTCCCGGTAAAGGGGGTCCTTGTCCGAGAACCACTTGCTCTGCCAGTCGTATATGATGCCGATGCGCAGGCCGGTGGGGTGCACCTTATGCCCCATAGCTCACACCTCGTCCACCACGATGGTGATGTTGGCCCGCCTCTTCTGGATGATGTCGGCCCGGCCGCGGGCGCGGGGGTTGAGGCGCTTGAGGCGGATCCCCTCTCCGGCCCAGCAGGCGACGATGCGCAACCGGCGGGGGTCCAGGTTGTAGTTGTTCTCGGCGTTGGCCGCCGCCGAGCGCACCGCCTTGGCCACGATGCGGGCCTTGGGCGAGGTCATAAAGCGCAGGATGGTCAGGGCCTCGTCCACCCTCTTGCCCCGTATCTGGTCCAGGATGAGGTTAACCTTCTTGGCCGATACGGGGGCGTTGCGCACGAAGCTCCGGACCTCCATGGCCTTCGCCCTACCTCTTCTTCATGCGGGCCACCTGGGCCGTCTTGCCGCTGTGGCCCCGGAAGGTGCGGGTGGGAGCGAACTCCCCCAGCTTGTGGCCCACCATGTTCTCGGTGATGAAGATGGGCACGTGCCGCCGCCCGTCGTGCACGGCGATGGTCAGGCCGACCATCTCGGGCACGATGGTGGAGCGCCGCGACCAGGTGCGTATGACCTGGCGCTGGCCCGTCTGCCGCGCCCGCAGCACCTTCTTCATGAGCTTGGGGTCTACGTATGGGCCCTTCTTGCGCGAGCGGGACACGCCCCAGCACCTCCTAGCTCTGGTAGCGACGACGCACGATGTACTTGTCGGTGTCCTTGCGCCGCCGCGTCCTCACCCCCAGGGCCGGCTTGCCCCACGGGGTCTTGGGGTGGGGCAGGCCGATGGGTGCCCGTCCCTCGCCGCCGCCGTGGGGGTGGTCCCTGGGCGTCATGGCCGAACCGCGCACCGCAGGCCGCCAGCCCAGGTGCCGCCTGCGGCCCGCCTTGCCCAGCACGATCTGGTCGTGCTCCACGTTGCCCACCTGGCCCACGGTGGCCATGCAGTCGCCCAGCACTCGGCGCACCTCGCCCGAGGGGAGGCGCAGCAGGACGTAGCGCTCCTCGCGGGCCAGGATCTGGGCCGCCGCCCCGGCCGATCGCACCATCTGCCCGCCCTTGCCCTTGTGCAGCTCCACGTTGTGCACGAGGGTGCCCACGGGTATCTCCCGCAAGGGGAGGGCGTTGCCGGGACGGATCTCGGCCCCCGGCCCGGCCATCACGGTATCGCCCACCTGCAGGCCCAGGGGGCAGAGGATGTAGCGCTTTTCACCGTCGGCGTACTGGATCAGGGCGATGCGGGCGGTGCGGTTGGGGTCGTACTCGATGGCCACCACCTTGCCCGGCACGCCCCACTTGTCGCGCTTGAAGTCGATGATGCGCAGGCGGCGCTTGGCCCCGCCGCCGCGGTGGCGCACCGTTATCTTGCCCTGGTTGTTGCGCCCCCCGGTCCGCTTCTTGGGGGCCAGGAGCGACTTCTCCGGCTCCTTCTTGGTGATCTCCTCGAAGGAGTAGCCGGTGGCGTTGCGCCGGCCGGGGGAGGTGGGCTTGTAGACCTTGATCCCCATAGCTATCACACGCCCTCGAACAGCTCTATCTTGTGCCCCTCGGCCAGGGTGACGATGGCCTTCTTCCAGCGCTGGCCGTGGAGGATGTGGCCGCCGCGGGTCCGCCGCGACTTGCGCTGCAGGTTGACGATGTTGACCTTGACCACCTTGACGCCGAAGACCCGCTGCACCGCGTCCTTGATCTGCGTCTTGTCGGCGTCAGGGTGGACCTGGAAGACGTACTTGTTCTCCTCGGCCAGCCGCGCCGCTTTCTCGGTGATGAGGGGGCGGACGATGACCTGGGTGGGGTGGAGGGCCTTGGCCATGACTATCACCTCCGCAGGGCCCGCTCGCGGTCGCGGGCCTCGCCCCACAGCTCCTCGGCCTTGCGCACAGCGGCCTCCGTCATCACCAGGTAGCGATGATGGAGAAGGTCCACCACGTTCAGGTAGGCGGCCGGCAGGCACTTCTTGCGCTCCAGGTTGCGCACCGAGAGGAACACGGTGCGGTCCGGCTCCCCGGTCACAACCAGGGCGGAGCGGTCCACGCCCAGGTTCTGGAGGATGCGGGCCATCTCCTTGGTGCTGGGCCGCTCCAGCTCCAGCCGGTCGAGGACGATGAGCTCGCCATCGGCCGCCTTGGCCGACAGGGCGGAGCGGATGGCGAGCCGCCGCATCTTCTTGGGCAGCCGCTGGGAGTAGTCCCTGGGCTTGGGCCCGAAGACGATGCCGCCGCCCCTGCGGTGGGGGGCGCGGATGGATCCCTGCCGTGCCCGACCCGTGTACTTCTGGGGACGGGTCTTGCGGGTGCTGCCCTTCACCTCGCCGCGGGTCTTGGTGCTGTGGGTGCCGCGGCGCTGGTTGGCCCGCTGGGCAACGTAGGCCTGGTGGAGGACTGCCTTGTTGGGGCGAATGCCGAATACGTAGTCCTCCACCTCGATGGAGCCCACTTCCTGACCTTCGGCGTTCCTAACGGGCAGCAACACGGGCCTTGGCCCTCCTCTTCTTCAGGTCGCTGGCCTTGCGGGCGAAGCGGATCTTGAGCAGGCTGCCCTTGTGCCCGGGCACCGCTCCCTGCACCAGCAGGATGCCGCGGGCCGGGTCGCTGTGGACCACCAGCAGGTTCTGCACGGTTACCTGCTGGGCGCCCATGTGGCCGGCCATGCGCAGGCCGGGGATCACTCGCCCCGGGTCGGTGCCGGCGCCGATGGAGCCGGGCGCTCGCCAGCGGTCCGACTGGCCGTGGGTCTTGGGGCCACCGGCGAAGCCGTGACGCTTGACCACCCCGGCGAAGCCGTGGCCCTTGGAGATGCCCGTCACGTCCACCAGGTCGCCGGGCTGGAACAGCTCGCAGCCCACCTTCTGCCCCACCTGCCACTGGGAGGGGTCTTCCACCCGGAACTCCCGCAGGTAGCGGAAGTTGCCCAGGCCCCGCATGTGGCCCTGCAGGGGCTTGTTCAGGCGCTTGCGCTGACCGTAGCCCAACTGCACCGCGTCGTAGCCGTCCTTCTCCCGGGTCTTCACCTGGACGACGACGGAGGGCAGCACCTCCAGCACCGTGACGGGCCGCGCCGTCCCGTCCGGGTCGAAGATCTGGGTCATGCCCAGCTTGCGCCCCAGGGTGCCTTCGATGCTCATAGCTTTATCTCGATGTCGACGCCCGATGGCAGCTGCAGCCGCATCAGGGCGTCCACCGTCTTGGAGGTGGGGTCCAGGATGTCGATGAGCCGCTTGTGGGTGCGGATCTCGAAGTGCTCTCGCGAGTCCTTATCGATGTGGGGGGAACGGAGGACGCAGAAGCGCTTGATCTCGGTGGGCAGGGGTATGGGCCCCGCCACGGCAGCGCCGCTGCGCTCTGCCGCCTCCACGATCATCCTGGCCGACTGGTCCAGGATGCGATGGTCGTAGGCCTTGAGGCGGATGCGTATCTTCTGCCTGGCCACGACCGCTACCTCCGCACAGCCCCCCGCACCCGGCCGGCGATGGCATCGGCCAGGGACTGGGGCAACGGCTCGTAATGGTCGAACTCCATGGTGTAGGTGGCCCGACCCTGGGACAGGGAGCGCAGGTCGGTGGCGTAGTTGAACAGCTCGGCCAGGGGTATGAGGGCGGTGATGAGCCGCAGATGCCCTTGCTGGTCCACCTGCACCACGTGGCCGCGGCGGGCGGTTATGTCCCCCAGGATGTCGCCGAAGAACTCCTCCGGGGTGGCGATCTCCACCCGCATGATAGGCTCCAGCAGCACCGGCGCCCCCTGACGCAGGGCCTCCTGCATGGCCAGGGCGCCGGCCATCTCGAAGGCGAAGGTCGACGAGTCCACCGGGTGGTACTGGCCGTCCACCAGCGTCACCTTGACGTCGATGACGGGGTAGCCAGCCAGGGCGCCCGTGTCCAGGGCCTGGCGCACGCCCTTCTCCACCGCCGGGATGAACTCCTTGGGAATGACGCCGCCGGTGGTCTTGTCCTCGAAGACGAAGCCCGACCCGCGGGGCAGGGGCTCTGCCTCGATGACCACCACGCCGTACTGGCCGCGGCCGCCCGACTGGCGGATGAAACGCCCCTCGGCCCGGGACGGGCGGGTGATGGTCTCCTTGTAGGCCACCTCGGGACGGCCCACGTGGGCCTCCACCCCGAACTCCCGCCGCATGCGGTCGACGATGATCTCCAGGTGCAGCTCGCCCATCCCGGAGATGATGGTCTGGCCCGTCTCGGGGTCGTAGCGGTAGCGGAAGGTGGGGTCCTCCTCGGCCATGCGGGCCAGGGTGGTGGCCAGCTTGTCCTGATCGTCCTTGGTGCGGGGCTCGATGGCCACCGACACCACCGGCTCGGGGAACTTCATGGCCTCCAGGATGATGGGGGCCTGCTCGTCGCAGAGGGTGTCGCCGGTAAAGGTGTTCTTCAGGCCCACGGTGGCGGCGATCATCCCCGCCGACACCTCGTCGATGTCCTCGCGGCGGTTGGCGTGCATGCGCATCAGCCGCCCCAGCCGCTCCCGCTGACGGCGGGTGGAGTTGTATACCTGGGCACCCTGCTTCAGGCGGCCCGAATAGACGCGGAAGTAGACCAGCCTCCCCACGAAGGGGTCGGCCACCACCTTGAAGGCCAGGGCGGCGAAGGGCTCGTCCTCTCTGGGCGCCCGCTCCAGGGTCTCGCCCGTCTCGGGGTGGGTGCCGCGCACCGGCGGCAGGTCGATGGGCGAAGGCAGGTAGTCCACAATGGCGTCCAGCAGGGGCTGCACGCCCTTGTTGCGCAGGGCCGCTCCGCAGAGGACCGGCGTGATGAGGTAGGCGATGGTGGCGCGGCGAATGGCCTTCTTGATCTCGGCCGGGGTGAGGGGGTGCCCTTCCACGTAGCTGATGAGCACCTGGTCGTCCACCTCGGCCAGAGCCTCGATCATCTGCTCGCGTCGGCGGCGGGCCTCCTCCCGCAGCTCATAGGGGATGGGCTGGCGCTCGGGCTGCTCCCTCGGGTCGTCGGGGAAGACCCAGGCCACCTCCTCGATGAGGTCCACCACCCCGCGGAAGGAGTCCTCGGCCCCGATGGGGATCTGGACGGCCACCGGCCGCGCCCCCAGCCGCTCGCGGATCATCTCCACCGTGCGCCAGAAGTCGGCCCCCATGCGGTCCATCTTGTTGACGAAGCAGATGCGGGGCACCCGGTAGCGGTCGGCCTGCCGCCAGACCGTCTCCGACTGGCTCTGGACGCCGTGGACGGCCTCGAACACCACCACCGCCCCGTCCAGCACCCGCAGGCTGCGCTCCACCTCCACCGTGAAGTCCACGTGGCCCGGGGTGTCGACGATGTTGATGGTGTGGTCGCGCCAGGCGCAGGTGGTGGCGGCGGCGGTGATGGTGATGCCCCGCTCCCGCTCCTGGGGCAGATAGTCCATGGTGGCCGTCCCCTCGTCCACCTCGCCGATCTTGTAGGAGCGGCCGGTGAAGAAGAGGATCCGCTCCGTCACGGTGGTCTTGCCGGCATCGATATGGGCGATGATGCCGATGTTGCGCAATCGTTCTATGGGCGTCCTGTCCATGACCCCATCACTCTCTCGGTCGCGGCCTACCAGCGGTAGTGGACGAAGGCGCGGTTGGCCTCGGCCATGCGGTGGGTGTCGTCCCGCCGCTTGACGGCGACGCCGGTGCCGCGGTAGGCGTCCATGATCTCAGCGGCCAGCCGCTCGTGCATGGGCCGGCCGCGGCGGGAGCGGGCGGCATCTCGCAGCCAGCGCAGGGCCAGGGAGAGCTGTCGCTCCGGCCGCACCTCTACCGGGATCTGGTAGGTGGCGCCCCCCACCCGTCGAGGGCGCACCTCCAGCACCGGCATGCAGTTTCGCACCGCCTGCTCGAACACCTTCAGCGGGTCTTCGCCTGTGCGCTGCTGCACCAGGTCGAAGGCCCGGTAGACGATCTTCTCGGCCGTAGCCTTCTTGCCGTTCCACATGATGTGGTTGATGAGCTTCTGCACCCAGACGCTTCCGTACTTGACGTCAGGCGGGATCTGGCGCCTGACTACGCGGCCCTTGCGGCGGGGCATGGCCCTAGCGCCCTCCCTCGCGGCGGCTGCCGTACTTGCTGCGCTGCTGCTTGCGGCCCGCCACGCCGGCGCAGTCGAGGGCGCCGCGCACTATGTGGTAACGCACGCCCGGCAGGTCCTTGACGCGGCCGCCCCGCACCAGCACGATGGAGTGCTCCTGCAGGTTGTGCCCTTCGCCGGGTATGTAGGCGGTGACCTCGATGCCGTTGGTGAGGCGGACTCGGGCGATCTTGCGCAGGGCCGAGTTGGGCTTCTTGGGCGTCATGGTGCGCACAGCGGTGCACACCCCCCGCTTCTGGGGGGAGGGCACCACCTTCATCTGGTTCTTGAGGGCGTTGTAGAAGTAGCGCAGGGCCGGGGCCTTGGCCTTGCGCTTGAGCGGCTCACGCCCCTTGCGCACCAACTGGTTGATGGTCGGCATCGCTCAATCCCCTCACCAACAGGAAGGCGCCGAGCGGCCTTCGGGCAGGGCCTCGGCGCCCGCCGTCTTTCTGGGAACGCCAAATGATAAGTCTAGCCCCGCCCCAATCCTCTGTCAAATCCCCCCGGCCCCTCTGCGAAGGTCCCCCATTTCCGACGGCCCGACGGGGGCAGCGGGCGCGCCCGCCCCCGTGGTCGTCCCTCCACCCGGCAAGGCCCAGGGGATGCCCGGCGGGGAGGCGCCAGGTGGCCTGGCCTCTCCTAGGCCAGCTGGTGCTCCAGGTGGTGCTCCTCCTGGCAGGGGCGGAAGCCCAGCGACAGGAAGAGACGATAGGCGGGGCCGTTGGCGGGCGAGGTGTGGGCCGTCACCACTCGTGCGCCCAGCCTCTCGGCCAGCCGCAGGCATTCGCCCACTATGGCCCTTCCCAGGCCGCGGCCGCGGTGCTCCGGCAGCACGTAGAGGTCCACGATGTCCATGGCATCTGCGTCGTGGCGGTGCAACTGGGCGCGGCCCACCACCTGTCCCTGGTGGTAGAAGGACAGGGAGTAGCAGAGGCGCTCCTCCACCTCCATCTCGAGATGGGGGCCTCGGCCCTCCTGGGAGTCCTCTCTCGTCGCCTGCTGGCTCATCTCCCAGCCTGTGCCAGGGCCTCCTCCAGCGCTCGACGGTCGAAGCCGAATATGGTCCGCTCCCCCAGGCGTATGACGGGACGCCGCAAGAGGTGGGGCACTTCCAGGATGAGACGCAGCAGCTCCTGGGGCGGCGGCGGATTGGCGGGGTCCAGCCCGAGGGCCTTGGCCCTGGGACTGCGCCAGGCGATGGCCTTCTCGGCCTGCGGGGGGTCGCCCAGCAGTTCCCGCAGCTCCTCGGCCGTGAGCCGCTCTCGAAAGAAGTCCCTGGCCTTCACCTGCACGCCTCTCTGCGAGAGGAACTCTCTCGCTCGCTGGCAGGTGCTTCAGCCCCGCATTTCATAGACTATGGCCTCCATGGGGCACCTCCGGGGCCGATGATGTCATGACGAAGGCACTGAGGGCAAGGGGCCGGGGGAACAGATGGCGCGCTCGGTGGGATTCGAACCCACGACCTCAGCCTCCGCAGGGCTGCGCTCTGTCCGGGCTGAGCTACGAGCGCGCTACCGTATGGGCCGCCAGGCCGGCAGCTGTCAGCTTTCCCGGGTCGTTGGTGCCCAGGGCGGGATTCGAACCCGCACGCCCGCGCGGGGCACTGCGCCCTGAACGCAGCGCGTCTGCCAGTTCCGCCACCTGGGCACCGCTTCTGGCCTGGCAGTGGTGGGCGGTGCAGGACTCGAACCTGCGACCTCTTGCGTGTGAAGCAAGCGCTCTCCCACTGAGCTAACCGCCCACCCCGTCAGCCATCACTCATTTTAGCCCAGGGCCATAGCCAGTCAAGGTGCCCTGTCGCTGATGCCGGGGACGGGGAAGGCCGCCGCCAGCTCCCGCACCTGGGCCCGCACCCGCTCCAGGGCCGCACCGTCGTCCCGAGCCTGCAGGGCGGCGTCGATGAGGCGGGCGATGCGTCGCATCTCGTCGGTGCCCATGCCGCGGCTGGTCAGCCCCGGGGTGCCCAGGCGGATGCCCGAGCCGACAGCCGGCGGCCGCGGGTCGTAGGGGATGGTGTTCTTGTTGCAGTAGATGCCCACGGCGTCCAGGACCTGCTCCGCCTTCTTGCCGCTGATGCCCCGCTGGCCCACGTCCACCAGCACCAGGTGGTTATCGGTGCCGCCGGACACGATGCGCCAGCCCAGGGACATCAGCTCTTCGGCCAGGGCGCGGGCATTCTCCACCGTCCGCCGCTGATAATGGACGAACTCGGGGCGCTGGGCCTCGGCGAAGCAGACGGCCTTGGCGGCGATGATGTGCATGTGAGGCCCCCCCTGCAGCCCGGGGAAAACGGCGCGGTCTATCTTCTCGGCCAGCTCCCCCTTGCACATGACCATGGCCGAACGGGGGCCGCGCAGCGTCTTGTGGGTGGTGGTGGTGACCACGTGGGCGTAGGGCACCGGCGAGGGGTGGACGCCGGCCGCCACCAGGCCGGCGATGTGGGCGATGTCGGCCATCAGATATGCCCCCACCTCGTCGGCTATCTCTCGCGCCCGCGCGAAGTCGATGATGCGCGGGTAGGCGGTGGCCCCCACCACGATGACCTTGGGACGGTGCTCTCGGGCCAGGGCCAGCATCTGGTCATAGTCCAGCAGCTCCGTCTCCCGGTCCACCCCGTAGTGGACGAAACGGAAAAGTCGGGAGGTGGCGCTGACGCTGTGGCCGTGGGTGAGGTGGCCTCCCTGGTCCAGGCGCATGGCCAGGGCGGTATCGCCCAGCTCCATCATGGCCAGATAGGCGGCCAGGTTGGCATCGGCCCCCGAGTGGGGCTGGACGTTGACGTGCTCGGCCCCGAACAGCTCCTTGGCCCGGCGGATGGCCAGGGACTCGATCTCGTCCATGTACTGGCAGCCGCCGTAGTAGCGCTTGCCGGGGTAGCCCTCGGCGTACTTGTTGGTCAGGACAGACCCCATGGCCTCCAGCACCGCCGCCGAGACGTAGTTCTCGGAGGCCATCATTTCCAGGCCGTAGGTCTGGCGCTCCTCTTCGCGGCGGATGATGGCTGCCACCTCGGGGTCGGCACGCTCCAGCACGCCCATCGCTTCAGCCCCCTCTTATGACGACTGACGGGGCAGCGGGCCGCTGCAGGCCGACTGCTGCCCCTCGCCCGATTGTCGACCTCTCTTGCCGCCTTCGTACAAGGGCCGTCCAGCCCCAGTTTAGGTAGACCCTGGATGGGGGTCAACGCGGGCCCTGTCCCGCTCCTCCCAGGCGAAGCGGACGAGGGCCATGAGGCCCCCTGTGACCAGCGAGTGCCCCCCCAGCAGCACGGGCAGGGGCGCCTCCACCAGTGCCCTGGTCAGCTCCCGCAGCACCGGCTCGTCCACCCGTTGCCAACAGCCCAGGTCCGACAGGAAGCGGTCGCGGCGCGTGGCCCTCAGGCCCAGGTGGGCCAGCAGCACCCGCGTGTCGATGACGGCGGCATCGCCCAGGGCGGGCAGCGCCGCTGCCACCCCCTCCGCCCCCACTGCCTCCAGATAGAGGCCCAGCAGGGACCGGGCGGGAAGCCCCAGGGCCTCCAGCCCCCGCTCCTCGGCCAGCAGCCGCACGCGGCAGGCCGTTTCCGTCTCCAGAAAGCGCCAGAGGTGGCTTCCCACCCTGCCGGCCACGAAGAGCTGCCTCTCCGGGTCTGTCAGCACCGGCAGCAGGGCGCGGTAGCGGGACACGTCCACCGATGCCCCCTCCAGGTAGGCGTTCAGGTGACGGCCGGGGGCCAGTCGCGTCAGCTTCAGGATCGCGACGTCGGTGGGGGAGTCGATGTCGAAGAGGGAGGAGAGGGTGCGGGGCAGCTCGTACAGGGGCAGTCCTGCCTGCTGGGAGAGGGCGCGGGCCAGGGCGTTGTCCCGCTCCGGCGGCGCAATGGCGAGCAACGCCTCGGCCGGACGCACCGCCACCAGGTCCGAGGAGTGGACGTTGTTGGCGATGGCCCCATCTCCCCGCTCCAGGGCCAGGGCCAGGGAGGCCCACTCGTCGGCCGTCAGCAGGGGAAGGCCGCCGCCCCCTGCGTAGACCAGCGCCCGGGGACGCCGGGCAGCCACCAGTTGCTGCAGCCGGCGACCGAAGTGGTAGCTGCCCACATCGGCGTCCACCTCCACACCTGGCGGGAGGGTGCCCAGCAGGTCGGGGTCGGCGGCGGCCACGACGGCGCCAGCGAAGGCGCCGGTGCCCAGGGCCGCTTCCAGGCAGTCCAGGGCCGCCGCCCGGCGGGCGCCCTCCACCAGCTCCTCGACGTCGCTTTCGCCCCGACCGGCCAGGAAAAGGACGAGGAGGGGACGCTCCATGCTGACCCCAGACTAGCACGCACCCTGCGGGGGTGGACAGTTCACCCCTCTCGGGCGAGAGTGATGGCCCAGACCCCAGCCGCTCCGGCCTGGCGCAGCGCACGGGCGCAGGCGTCCAGGGTGGCGCCCGTGGTGGCCACATCGTCCACCAGGGCCAGGCGCAGGCCGTCGAGGCGACGACGGGGGCGGAAGGCACTGCCCACGTTCTGCCGCCGCGCATCGCCCGCCAGGGATGCCTGGGGCCGCGTCCAGGTCCTTCTGACCGCGTCCGTCAGCACCGGCAGGCCCAGGGAATGTCCCACCTCCCGGGCCAGGAGGAGGGCCTGGTCGTAGCCGCGATAGCGCTCTCGCAGCCAGGGGAGGGGGACGGGAACCAGCGCCTCCACGGGAGGCGCCCAGGCGGCCAGCAGTCGGGCCATGGGTGCCGCGAGAATCGGGGCCAGAGCGCTGATGCCCCGGAACTTGAGGGCGTGCACGGCTTCCCGCACCGCCCCCTGATAGGCGAAGGCGCTGCGGACCGCCTCATAGGACGGCCGCTGGCGGACGCACTGGCGGCAGGAGCCGTCGCCTGTCCAGCGCTGCCAGCACACAGGGCATCGGGGCGGGGCCGCCCGTGGAGCTGCCTGCAGGCAGGAGGGGCAGAGCAGCTCCCCCTCGCACCCGCAGCCTAGGCAGCTCACGGGAAAGAGGGCATCCAGGGCCAGGCGGGCCAGGCCCCGCAGCAGCGCCATGCTCCCATGCTAGCCGCAGGCGGACGGGCGCCACAAGGCTGCCTTGCTGGGGCCGCGGCCTCGGCATACACTGGAGGCGCATGAAGGCCAGGGTGCGCCTCTTCGCCCGCCTGAGGGAACTGGCCGGCGTGAGCGAGGCCGAGGTGGAGATCGGCGAGGGCCTCAGCGCCGCCGACGTCTTCGCGCTGTTGCAGCGGCTGTATCCGGGGCTGCAGCGTTACGATGCCCCCCTGGCCTACGCCGTCAACGCCCGCTACGTGCCGCCGGAGCACCCGGTGAGAGAGGGCGACGAGGTGGCCCTCATCCCGCCCGTCTCGGGAGGGTAAGGACGTGCTCTTCCAGCTAACTTCCGAGCCTCTGGACCCTCAGAGGGCTGCCGAGCTGGTGCGTCGTGACGAGGCCGGCGCGGTGGTGGTCTTCCTGGGGGTGGTGCGGAACCACAACCAGGGGCGCCGGGTCCTCTACCTGGAATACGACGCCTACCCGGAGATGGCCCAACAGGTGATGCAGGAGCTGGCCCAGGAGGCCAAGTCCCGCTGGCCCATCGCCGAGGTGGCCGTGTTCCATCGCACGGGCCGCCTGGAGGTGGGAGAGACGTCCCTAGTGGTGGCCGTCTCGTCGGCCCACCGGGCGGAGGCCTTCCAAGCAGCCCACTGGCTGGTGGACCGACTCAAGGAGAGGGCACCCATCTGGAAGAAGGAGGTCTTCGAGGGAGGGGAGGAGTGGATCGAGGGGGCGCTGCCCCTGCCCAGGTGAGGCCGTGAGCTACCACCATCCCCCTCCGCCTCCCAGCTACTGTGGCTACTGCGGCGGCCCCCTGACCGAGCGCTGGGTGGAGGCGGAGGGACGCCAGCGGCTGGTCTGCCCCCAGGGCCACATCTCCTACCTCAACCCCAAGGTCATCGTCAGCGTCATCGTCGAGGAGGAGGGGAAGGTGTTGCTGCTGCGACGGGCCATCGAGCCTCGCCGCGGCTACTGGACCTTCCCCGGCGGCTACATGGAGATCGACGAGTCGGTGGAGGAGTGCGCCCGCCGCGAGTCGCGAGAAGAGACGGGCCTAGAGCTGGAGCTGCTGGGGCTGGTCGGCATATTCTCGCGTCCCGCCCCTGACGGCCCGGGCATCGTCTCCATCGTCTTCCGGGGGCGCATAGTCGGCGGGAAGCTGAGGCCCGGCCACGAGGTGCTGGAGGCGCGCTTCGTCCCCACCGATGCCATCCCCTGGGACGAGCTGGCCTACGACACCACGCGCCAGGCGCTGGAGAGCTATCTGGCCCAGCGGGGCTCGCCCATCGTCCGCCCCTAGCGACGACGGGCGGCCGTCTCTCTGCCCTCGTCGTAGAACTGGAAGCGGCCCATGGGCAGCACCGTGCTCACCTGGGGGTCCGTCAGCCTCGCCCTCACTTTGGGCTCCAGCTGCGACGCCGTCAGGTTGGTGGTGATGACGGTGGGCAGGAGGCAGTTGTAGCGGTAGTTGATGAGCTGGTAGAGCTTCTCCTCGGCCCAGGGAGTGGCGGTGTGGGACCCCAGGTCGTCCAGGATCAGCAGCGGCGCCGTTCGCACTGCCTCGAAGGTGTCGTCATAGGCCAGGCCGTGGCGGGGATCGAAGGTGGAGCGCAGGTAGTCCAGCAGGTCAGGCACCACCAGGAAGAGGACGGGCCTTCCCCGCTGCCGGCAGTAATTGCCGATGGCCGCTGCCAGCCTCGTCTTCCCCTTGCCCGGCGGCCCCGCCAGCACCAGCCAGTCTCGCGGCTGACGGGCGAAGCGCATAGCTTCCCGCTTGGCCTCCCGCAGCAGGCGCAGCTCTTCCTGGTCGCGGGCAATGCGGGCCGGGTCGAAGCTCTCGAAGGTCATGGTGCGCAGCAGGGGCGAGTCCAGGTGGTCGATGCGCTCCAGCCCTGCCGGCCCCCAGTCGCCCAGCAGATGCACCTGGGAAAGGGAGGGGTCGCACAGGCGGGTGCGCAGCCGCGGCTCCAGCCGCTCCGGCGGCACCGCTAGGGTGACCACCGTGGGCATCTGGCCGGCGAAGCGGTAGTTGATGAGCTGGTAGAGCTTCTCCTCGGCCCAGGGGGTGGAGGAGTGGCCTCCCAGGTCGTCCAGCACCAGCAGGGGGACGGAACGCAGTTGCTCGAACAGGTCGTCGTAGGTGGTCTCGGCCTCGGGACGGTAGGCGGAGCGCAGGTGGTCCAACAGGTCGGGCACGGCCATGAACAGGGCCATGGTCCCCCGCTCTATGCAGGCGTTGGCCACGGCAGCGGCCAGATGGGTCTTGCCGCAGCCGCTGGGGCCGGCCAGCACCAGGAAGCCGCGGGGGTTCTCGGCATATTGCCGGGCGGCCTCCACCGCCTGGGCATAGCGGTGGGCGGCAGCGCCCTCCAGGCCCCGCCCCTGGGGGTCCAGGTTGTCGAAGGTAAGGCGCAGGTAGAAGCGGAGGTTGGAGAAGCGCTGCAGCCGCTGGCGGCGGGCCTCGGCGTCCTCTTCCAGGGTGCAACGGCATGGGAAGGCCTTGCCGAAGTCGGGGTGGCCCAGGGGCACGGCCTTGCGCACCAGCCCGGCGCCACCGCACAGGGGGCAGGAGGGCTGCTCCTCCTCGTCAGAGATAGGAGCTGTAGGGCCTTCGCCGCTTGCCCCGCCGGTAGCGCTCCTCCAGCCAGCCGACCTCAGAACCTCGTCCAGGCGCTTCATGGGATGGCCCCTCCACTTCCCAACGGCGCAGGATGGCCTTGATGTAACGCCAGCTGCGCTTGTTCAGCTCGACCGCCTCGCGGAAGGCGGCCTCGATCCAGCTCCAGGGATAGCGCTCCTCGGCCTGACGCAGCTCTTCGGCGATGAGGGGGGTGATGGTGCCGATGTTGTCCTCATAGAGGCGGAAGATGTTGCTGGCTGGCCCGCCTCCCGAAGGCACCGGCACCGGGCGCAGCGTCTGGAGGGCGCGGCGATGATAGGGGGTGTTCAGGGCGTAGTAGACCCCTCCCTCCGGGTCCTGGGCCTGGAGGAGGGTGCCGCGCTGGACCGCCAGGGCCAGCCCTTCCCGCACCCCGTCGGCGGCGTCGGGCCGGAAGCGGCCCATGGCCTCCAGCAGCAGCGGGTCGCCCGTGAGTTCGGACTCGGCCATCGCCCGCGGCCCGCCCCGCGTGCGGGCCTGAGCGAAGAAGAAGTAGACGCTGACCAGCAGTTCCTCCACCCGTTCGATGGCCGGCAGCACCTGGGTGAAGAAGGGGGTGGGCACGGCTACGGCGAGGCTGCCCGGGGGAAAGCCGCCGAAGGGCTGGCCCTGTTCCCGAGGGGTCACGATGGCTCTCGCTCCTAGGGCTGAGGCTCCCACGCCTCGGGCTCCTGCACCAGCAGGTCCTCGAAGCGGGCGAAACGCTGACGAAAGCGCAGGTGGACGGTGGCGGTGGGGCCGTTGCGATGCTTGGCCACGATGATCTGGGCGTCCTCTGCCGGGTAGGCCTTGCCCGGCTTGTCCCGGTGCATCTCCTCCCACTCCTCCCGGCGCACGTAGGCCGCCTCGCGGTAGATGAACATGACCACGTCGGCGTCCTGCTCGATGCTGCCCGACTCGCGCAGGTCGGAGAGCTGGGGGATGTGGCTGGCGCGGACGTCGGCGGCGCGGGAAAGCTGGGCTGCGGCTACCACCGGCACGTCCAGGTCGCGGGCCAGCGCCTTCAGGGAGCGGGAGACGTACGATACCTCCTGGACCCGGTTCTCCAACCGCATATCGGGCCGCACCAGCTGTAGGTAGTCCACCATGACCATGTCCAGCCCCCGCTCCACCTGCAGGCGGCGGGCCTTGGCCCGCATCTCGGCCACCGTGAGGACAGGGGAGTCGTCGATATAGACGGCCGCCTCCGACAGCCTGGTCAGGGCGCGGGCGATGAGGCGCTCGTCCCGGTCGGAGATGACGCCCGAGCCGATGCGGGCCGAGTCCACACCCGATTCCATGGCCAGCAGCCGCTGGGCGAGCTGCTCCGCTGCCATCTCCAGGCTGAAGATGGCCACCACCGCGCGCTGGCGCAGGGCGGCGTTCCGAGCGAAGTTCAGCAGGAGGGAGGTCTTGCCCAGGCCCGTGCGAGCGGCCACCACGATGAGCTCCGAGCGCCGCAGCCCGCCCAGCAAGAGGGTGTCCAGGTCCATGTAGCCGGTGGTGATGGCCCGCGCCTCGGCCGCCACCGGGCCGGTGAGGGCGGCCTGGGTCTTCTGCCAGCCCTCCAGCACCTCCGACAGGTGCACGAAGTCCCGCACCTCCTGCACCTGGCGCACGGCGGCGATGCGGGCCTCGGCCCGGGCCAGCACCCGCGCGATGTCGGGGTCCTCGGCCCGATAGGCCTCCTGGGCTATCTCCTGGGCAGCCTGCAGGAGCCGACGATAGACCGAGTCGCGCTGGACGATGCGAGCGTAATGCTCGGCCACCAGAGGGGTGGGCAGCTCGGCCACCAGCTGCGACAGGTAGGCGGTGCCCCCCGCCTGCTCCAGCAGCCCGCGACGGGCCAGCTCGTGGGCCACCGTCACCTGGTTGACGGCCTCGCCCCGCTGCCACAGGTCGCGACAGGCCTCGTAAATCCAGCGGTGCTCGTCGCGGAAGAAGTCCTCGGGGCTGACGATGGTGACGACGCGATAGATGGCCTCCGGCTCCACCAGCAGGGAGGCCACCACCGCCTTCTCGGCCTCCAGGTCGTGGGGCGGTAGCCTCTCGGCAGCGACCAAGCCTTCGGTCCCCCCTCGGTTCACGCCTCTTGGCCCTCCTGAGAGGAAGCGGCAGGGGCCTCACCGGCACCCAGGGGCACCACCTCCAGCGTCACCCGGGCATGCACGTTGCGGGTGAGCCTCAGCTCCACCGGAAAGGTCCCCACCTCGCGGATAGGCTCCGACAGCAGCACCTGGCGGTGGTCCAGCTCCACCCCGGCCTGCTCCTTGAGGGCCTCGGCGATGTCCAGGGCGGTGACGGAGCCGAAGAGCTTGCCCTGCTCGCCCACCCGCACCTCGATACGCAGGGTGCACCCCTCCAGCCTGGGCAGGACCTTCTCCCGGACCTCCTGGTCCAGCTTGGCCTGGCGGCGGGCCTCCTTCTCGGCCTTGGCCCGGGCCATGCTGATGTAGTGGGGCGTCGCCGGGGCTGCCAGCTTGCGGGGGAACAGGTAGTTGCGGGCGTAGCCATCGGCCACCTCCCGCACCTCGCCCACGCGGGCCTTGCCCTCCACTTCCTCCAGGAAGACGACCTTCATGCCGACCTCCGTCTTATGGTAATGGGGCCGCCGCCCCCGCTGCTAAGCCCTCGGCGGCGGCCCTTGTCCAGAACATTTCTACGCCAATCCACAAGGTTAAGTCCCCACGGCGACCCCAGTCCAGTCGGCGATTATAGAACATCTGGTCTAATTGTAGGCCCTCGGTGGTGCCCTGGCAACCCCCGGTGGCGGCGCCGGGGCAGAGGGTGCTCAATGGCCCAGCGCCTGGCGACGCAGCAGGAGCGCCCGCTCGGGGTAATTGGAGACTATGCCGTCCAGGCCCAGGAGCAGCAGGCGCCGGAGGTCAGCCGGCTCGTCCGCCGTCCACGCGTAGAGGGACAGCCCCGCTTCCCGGACCTGGGCGGCCACTTCCGCTGTCACCCATTCGTGGCGCACGCTCAGGCCAGCGGCCCCTACCTCCCTTGCCAACTGCAGCGGAACGGGCCACCGTGCCATGGACCTGGCTTCCGCCAGCAGCACCGTCCGCCGGTGAGGGGCGATGCGCCTGTACGATGCCAGCACATCGGGCAGGAAGGACCAGACCTGGGCCTCCTCCTGTCCCAGGGGCGCCAGAGCGGCCTCCACCTGTTGCTCGATCCCTCCCTCTTTTATCTCGGCCACCAGGAGGGCGCGCCCCGCCAGCTGGGCCACTGCCTCGGCCAGGGTCGGCACTCTCTCGCCGCTGCCGGCGTCCAGGCGTCGCAGCCTGGCCAAGGGGTAGGAGCGGAGAGGCCCATGGCCGTCGGTGGTGCGGTCCAGCGTCTCGTCGTGCATCAGGACCGGGACGCCGTCGGCGGTGGCCCTCACGTCCACCTCCACTGCCTCGGCGCCCAGGGCCAGCGCCCTGACGATGCCGGCGAGGGTGTTCTCGGGCGCATGGCCGGCGCAGCCTGCATGGCTGATGACCAGAGGCCCTTTCGGGAGGCTCGAGCGCCCCTCTCCGTCACTCATGTCTCCCCCTGCACACTGTCCATCTTAACGGCCCGGCTATGGGCCATTGACAAAGCAAATGCTAAGTTTTAGAGTGTGCCCAGAAAAGGGAGGCAAGCGAAAGGAGGGTGGGCCCATGACCCTCAAGCTCCAGGATGTGGACCTGCTGGACGGCGATACCTTCGTTCAGGGGCCGCCGCATCACATGTTCAAGCTCTTGCGGCGCGAGGCGCCCATCTTCTGGCACCCCGACCCGGAGGGGGGCGGGTTCTGGGTGCTCACCAAGTACGATGACCTTGTGAAGGCCTCCATGGACACGGCCACCTTCTCCTCGGCCAAGGGCATCACCCTGGCCACCATGGAGTTCTTCCCCAGCCAGAACCTGATGATGATCACCACCGACCCGCCCCGCCACACCAAGCTGCGGCGACTGGTAAGCACGGGCTTCACCCCCCGCATGGTCAACCGCCTGGAGCCTGACGTCCGCCAGATGGTCAACGAGCTCCTGGACAACGCCATCGCCAAGGGCGAGTGCGACTTCGTGACCGAGGTGGCGGCCGAGCTGCCCCTGCGGGTCATCGCCCGCTTCCTGGGCGTCCCCCATGAGGACCGCCACAAGATATTCGAGTGGAGCAACAAGATCCTCGGGGCCGGCGACCCCGAGTACGGAGGCATCGTCATCGAGAAGCCTCCCGAGACGGAGGAGGAGGTCCAGGCCCTCATCGAGCAGTTCCGGCGGGTCATCGCCGGCGCCGCCATGGAGATGGCCGCCTACCTCAACAGCCTGGAGGAGGAGCGGCTGCGGGAACCGAAGGAAGACCTGGTTACCACCTACCTGCATGCCGAGGTGGACGGCGAGAAGCTCTCCACCCTGGAGCGTCATGCCCAGTTCGTGCTGCTGGCGGTGGCGGGCAACGAGACCACCCGCAACCTCATCTCGGGCGGCCTCCTGGCCCTGACGGAGCACCCGGAGCAGATGGAGCTACTGCGCAGCGACCTCTCCCTCATGCCCACGGCGGTGGAGGAGATGCTCCGCTACGTCTCGCCCGTCATGTACATGCGTCGGACGGTGACCCGCGACACCGAGTTCCGCGGCGTGCCCATGAAGGCGGGCGATCGGGTGACCATGTGGTACATCTCGGCCAACCGGGACGAGGACGTCTTTCCCGACCCTGACGCCTTCATCGTCACCCGTCAGCCCAACGACCATGTGGCGTTCGGGGCGGGCGGCCCCCACTTCTGTCTGGGTGCCTCTCTGGCGCGGCTGGAGGCGCGGGTGCTGTTCGAGGAGCTGCTGTCGCGCCCCTACGACGTGGAGGTGGTGGGGCCGGTGGAGCGCATGCGCTCCAACTTTATCAACGGCATCAAGCACATGCCTGTCCGCTTTCGCCGCCGCTCGCGTTAGGCGAGGCCGAGGTGAGACTCGGGGGCCGGCGAGTGCCGGCCCCTTTTGTGTGGACAGGGCGCCGACGTGACGTCGGACGGAGCGGCTCACGGGATACCCCCCAGGCGCCCGCTGCGGTAAGCTTAGACGAGGCCCAGGCCCCGCGACCCGACTCAGGGAGGTGATGCGATGCGGGAGCGACGACCCCTCTCTACCACGGGCCACTGGCTGCAGCGGCTCCTGCGCCTGGACCTGGACGCCTTCCGCGATGTGGCCGCGGATCCCGGTGCCACCGTGCCCATGCTGGCGCTGGTGACGGGAGCCAGCTTCGCCACCGGCATCGGCTCCTGGCTGTGGTGGCTTTTCCAGTCGCGGGAGGCGGCGGGCGAGGTGTTCGTCAAGTCGGCCCTTCTGGGCAGCCTGTTGCAGGTGCCGGCCTGGCTCCTCTGGGTCTACGTCACCTACCAGACCTTGACCCTGGCCTTCGGGGTGCGGGCCGACTTCTATGGCCTGGTGCGGGCCATGGGGCTGGCCTTCGCCCCCATGGCCCTGACGGTGCTGATGGCCGTGGCCCAGCTGGCGGTGCCTCTGGCCGTCATTCCCCTGGCGGCCACGCTGCTGCTATCCCTGGTGGCGGTGGAGTCGGCCTCCGACGGCGATCCCGGCCATGCCCTGCTGGCCACTCTGGCCGGCTTCGCTGCCTTCGCCCTGGTGATGGGCATCCTGGCCAACATCGCCGAGGTGGAGGGAATCGGTGGGGTGGCGCCGGGCCTCTTCTTCTTTGCCCTGGACTTCTAGGGGGAGGCCTCGGTCGACATGACCACCGGCGGGCTCGGGGGCAACGTCTGGAAGCTCTGCCTATACCAGCTCCTGTTCAACCTCGGGCTGTGGTGGCCCATCTGGGTCCTCTACCTGCAGGACGTGCGAGGCCTCAGCCTGGCCCAGGTAGGGGCCCTGGAGGTCCCCTTCTGGCTGAGCATCGCCCTGGCCCAGGTGCCTGCCGGAACGCTGGCCGACCTCTGGGGACGTCGGCCGGTGCTGGCCCTGGCCGCCCTCACCCAGGCAGCAGCGGTCGCCTTCTTCGGGCTGGCCGACAGCTTCCCTCTGCTGGTGCTGTCGTATCTGGTGTGGGGAGTATCCTACGGGATGGCCTGGGGGCCTGATGCCGCCTTCCTGTACGACACCCTGCGGGCCACGGGCCGCACCGCCCAGTACGTGCGTCTTCTGGGGGCCGCCACCGCCTGCACCATGGCGGGGATGGTCCTGGGAACCCTCATCGGCGCGCCCGTGGCTGCTGCCACCGATCTGCGCATGCCCATCTTCCTGAGCAGCGGCATAGCGCTGGCAGCGGCCCTGGTGGCCCTGAGCTTCCGAGAGCCCCTGACGGCCTTCCGTCACGAGATGTCCCCTTCCCTCCTGGCCGTGGCCCGGGACGGGTTGCGGCTGCTGCTGGGTGACCCGGCCCTGGCGGCGGCCATCGGCCTGCTGGCAGCGGCTACGGTGGCCAACCTGGGGCCGGTCCTGTTCGTGCAGCCCTTCCTGGCCAGTCACGGGGTGGAGGTCGGGGAGACGGGGCTCTGGCAGACGCCCATGCGGCTGGTGGGCATGGTCGGTGCCCTGGGGGCCTACCGGCTGTCGGGCCTGCTGGGCCTCTCGCGAGCTGTGGCGGCGATGTTGCTCCTGGGCGGCGCCGCCTATGGCGCTCTGGCCGTCTGGGACTCCTTGCAGGCCGCCGTGGGCTTCTTCGTGCTGGCCTTCGTCTTCGCCGCCACCCGCCCCCTCCTCAGCGACTATGTCAACGGCCGCGTTCCCAGCGGCCAGCGGGCTACCATAGGCTCGTTGGGGACGCTGTCGGGGGCGCTGGTCTTCGCCCCGGCGGCACCGCTTCTGGGGTACCTGGCCGACCGTTCCTTCGGGCTGGCAGCGGGGGCGCTGGCCTGCCTGCTCGGGGGCGGTGGAATGGCCCTCTACCTGTTGTGGCGTAGGCTGGAGGCCCAGGGAGCGGCCCCTGCGGCGGCTGCCGCCCGTTCCCTGGGCGGGCCGCTGGCGGATTAGGGCGTCACCTCCACCCCGTTGCCTTCCAGGACCTCGCCTATCGCCCAGAGGCCGCTGTCGGCCAGGCGGGCCGCCGCCTGTGGGGGCACGGCCAGCAGCAGGCCGCCCGAGGTCTGGGGGTCGAACAGGGCCAAGCGCAGGGGTTCGGGAAGCGATTCGTCTATCTGGACGCGGGGGCCGAAGTAGCGCAGATTGCGATGGCCGCCGCCCGAGTAGACCCCCCTGGCGGCATATTCCAGGACTCCGGGCAACAGGGGGACGGCCCCGGCGCGGATGCGCAGGCGGAGGCCGCTGGCCTGGGCCATTTCCCAGGCATGGCCCAGGAGGCCGTAGCCAGTGATGTCAGTGGCCGCGTGGGCGCCCAGCTCCCGGGCCTGGTGCAGGCTGTGTCGGTTCAGGGCCTTCATCCACTCCACCGCCGTTTGCAGGTGCCCAGGCTCCACTGTCCCTTGCTTGCCGGCGGTGGTGACGATGCCGGTGCCTATCGGCTTGCTCAGCAGCAGCACATCGCCTGGCTGGGCGCCGCCCTTGGTCAGCACCTGCTGGGGATGGACGAGGCCCAGAACGCAGAGGCCGTACTTGGGCTCCCGGTCGATGACCGAGTGCCCGCCGGCTATGACGCCGCCCGCCTCCCGCACCTTGTCGGCGCCGCCCTGGAGGATGCGGGCCACCACCTCATGGGGCAGGTCCTCGGGAAAGGCGGCCACGTTGAGGGCCAGGGCCACCTCGCCGCCCATAGCATAGACGTCGCTCATGGCGTTGGCAGCGGCGATGGCCCCGAAGTCATAAGGGTCGTCCACCACCGGCGGGAAGAAGTCCACCGTCAACACCGCCGCCAGCTCGTCGCTCAGGCGCAGGACGGCGGCGTCGTCGGGGGTGGCCAGGCCCACCAGCAGGTCGGGCCGGCCTCCCGTCAGGTCATGGTCGCTGAGATGGCGCAGGACCTGCGCCAGGGCTTCCGGCCCCAGCTTGCCGGCTCAACCGGCGCAGGACGCCATCTGCGTCAGGCGCATCGGCTCGCTCATGACACGCTCCCGGACACCATCTCAGTGTAGGCCCGCCGCCCCGGCCCCACAAGGAAGGAGCCTTGTGCATGGCGATGGCCGGGGCCTACCATGGCAGCGGGATGAGCGGGGCTGTCGCTGCGGGCCTTTCCCCCCAGGAGATAGTGCGTCGCCTCTCCGACCTCTACGGGACTCCGGAGTGGCGCCCCCATGGCGATCCCTTGACGGAGCTGGTGCTGACCATCCTTTCCCAGAACACCAGCGATGCCAATTCGGGCCGGGCCTTCATGCGCCTTCGCGCCCGCTTCCCCACCTGGGAGTCGCTGATGGCGGCCGACCTGGCTGTCATCGAGGAGGCCATCCGCATAGGCGGCCTCTCCCAGGTGAAGGCGGCGCGCATCAAGGCCCTCCTGGAAGAGGTGATGCGCCAGCGCGGCTCCCTCGACCTCTCGTTCCTGGCAGAGCTGCCCGCCGCCGAGGCGCGGGCCTGGCTGGAGCGGCTGCCGGGAGTGGGCCCCAAGACGGCTGCCTGCGTGCTGCTCTTCTCCTTGGGTCGGCCCGCCCTACCGGTGGATACCCACGTGCACCGGGTGGCCTTGCGTCTGGGCCTGGTGCCGCCGCGGACGCCGCCCGCCAGGGCCCAGGCCCTGCTGGAGGAGTGGGTGCCGCCGGAGCTGCACTACCAGTTTCATGTGCTCCTCATCCGCCACGGTCGGCGCCTGTGCCGCGCCCAGCGACCCCTCTGCTCCCTCTGTCCCCTGCTGGACTCCTGCCCCCACGGCCAGGCGTCCGGGTCGTCCTAGCCTCTGCGCTTAGCGCAGCGAGGCCCCCGCCGGGGGACTGCGCTGCGCCGGGGAGACATGGACACCCGGCTTTCTCGCTGGCAGCGGCGCCGTCGCCTGTCGCCCGCCCCGGGCCGGAGGCGCGTGAGCATGAAGGAGTGGGCATCGGCCTTGCTGACATGGGCCGGGGCCATCGTAAACTAGCACAGGGAGGGGTGCCGGAGCGGCTGAACGGGGCGGTCTCGAAAACCGCTAGGGGCCACCGTGCCCCTCGTGGGTTCGAATCCCACCCCCTCCGCCAGCGTCCATTGTCTGCTGCCGGGATGGCGCGCCCTGGCTGACGGGGCGTTATGGGCGTTCGAACACCGCAGCCATCCCCTGTCCTCCCCCGACGCACATGGTCTCCAGGCCGTAGCGCGCCCCGCGTCGTCGCATTTCGTGCAGGAGGGTGGCCAGGATGCGCGCGCCCGTGGCAGCGATGGGGTGGCCTAGGGAGATGCCGGAGCCGTTGGGGTTCAGGCGCTCGTCCTCGGGCGAGAGGCCCCACTCCCTCAGCACCGCCAGCACCTGGGCAGCGAAGGCCTCGTTCAGCTCGATGACCTCCATGTCGTCCAGGCGCAGGCCGGCCCTGGCCAGGGCCTTCTCGCTGGCGGGCACCGGGCCGATGCCCATGCAGGAGGGCTCCACTCCGGCCACAGCCCACGAGCGGAGGTAGGCCATGGGCTCCAGGCCCAGCGCCGTCAGCCGTTCCTCGGCCACCACCAGGCAAACGGCTGCGCCATCGTTCTGCTGGCTGGCGTTGCCGGCGGTGACGGTGCCATCCGGGTAAACGGGCGGCAGCCGCGAGAGCTGTTCCAGGGTGGTGTCCTCGCGGGGGCCTTCGTCCCGGTCCACCAATTGCGTGCCCCCCTTGCCCGGGACGGGCACCGGCACCATCTCCTCCTGGAAGCGGCCGGCCTTCTGGGCCGCCACCGCCTTGCGGTGGCTCAGGAGGGCGTAGCGGTCCTGCTCCTCGCGGGAGATCTCATACTGGCGGGCCAGGTTCTCGGCCGTCTCGATCATGCCCGAGACGGGGTGGGTCTCGGGCGGGCTCATGCGCTCGCGGGAGCGGAAGAGGCGGTCGTGCATCTGTACAGACCCCATCCTCACGCCCCAGCGCATGCCGGTGACGTAATACTCGGCGTTGCTCATGCTCTCGACGCCTCCGGCTATGACCACGTCGGCCACGCCTGTCTGGACCATCATGGCTGCCAGGCAGATGGCCTGCAGACCGGAGGCGCAGCGACGGTCCAGCTGCATCCCGGGCACCGTCACCGGCAGGCCGGCCTTGAGAGCGCAGTAGCGGCCGATGTTGGCCGCCTCGCCGTTGGGGTAGCTCTGGGCCAGCACCACGTCGTCCACCAGCTCCGGGTCGAGACGGGTGCGCTCCAAGAGGGCGCGGATGGCGATGGCCCCCAACTCTTCGGCGGGGAGATCGCGCAGGGCACCGCCGAACTTGCCGACCGGCGTCCGCAGGGGGGAGACGATGGCGACGCGGCGCATGGGGGCTCGTCCTCTCGCTCCACTATAGGGCGGCTCTCGAGGGGGCACAAGCCTGCAGCGGCCATGACGGAGGCCCACGGGCCAGGGCATAATAGGGAATGGGCCTGTCAGGGCGGAGGGGTGCCGGAGCGGCTTAACGGGCGCGCCTGGAGAGCGCGTGTGCCTCACCACGGGCACCGTGGGTTCGAATCCCACCCCCTCCGCCAGACCCTCCTCGCGTTGACACCCTCGCGCAGGGCTGCCTACAATCGGGGCAAACCCGAGAGCCTCCTTCTCCCGAGCGCCGAAAGGGGGTGCCCCATCCATGGCCCGAGCTCGCACCGCTCATAGCCTGTGGGCCAAGGACCAGTGGCAGGGGCTGCCTGTCTATCGTTCCCTCCTCACCCCCCTGATGTTCCTGGAGCGCACCCTGCACGTCTTCCCCGACAAGGTGGGTGTGGTGGACGGCTCCCTGCGCCTCACCTATCGCCAGTTCGCTGCCCGCGTTTACCAGCTGGCCAGCGCCCTCAAGCGCCACGGCATCGGCAAAGGCGACCGGGTGGCGCTGCTCTGTCGCAACTCGACGGAGGTGCTGGAGGCCCACTTCGCCGTTCCCCAGATAGGCGCTGCCATGGTGCCCATCAACGTCCGCCTCAGCAGCGACGAGATCGCCTACATCCTGCAGCACTCGGGGGCCAGGGCTATCGTCCTGGACCGGGAGCTGGCCGGCCTGCTGTCACCCGTCCGCCAGCAGGTGCCTCTCTCCCTGGTGCTGCTGGCTGACATCTCCTCGCGCCACGGCCAGGAGCCGCCCCCTTCGCCGCTGGATGGCGTGGACTACGAGGAGTTCCTGGCCCTTGGCAGCCCCGACCCCTTCCCCTACGACGTGGACGACGAGGACCAGGTCATCAGCATCAACTACACCAGCGGGACCACCGGCCGGCCCAAGGGGGTCATGTATACCCACCGCGGCGCCTACCTGAACGCCCTGGGCGAGATCATCGAAACGGGGCTGCGACCCAGCAGTTGCTACCTGTGGACGTTGCCCATGTACCACTGCAACGGCTGGTGCTTCACCTGGGCTGTAACGGGCATCGGCGCCAAGCATGTGTGTCTTCCCAAGGTGGACGAGGCCGAGGTGTTCCGCCTCATCGAGCAGGAGGGGGTGAGCCACTTCTGCGGCGCCCCCACCGTTCTCATCATGCTGGCCCAGGGGCGACCCCACGCCGAATACCGCTTCCCGCGGCCGCTGACTGTCGTCACTGCCGCCGCCCCGCCCCCGCCCACCATCATTCAGACCATGGAGGAGATGGGGGCGCAGGTGGTGCACGTGTACGGCCTCACCGAGACCTACGGCCCCCACACCGTCTGCGAGTGGAAGGAGGAGTGGGACGGCCTCGACCTGGAGCAGCGAGCCCGCCTGAAGGCCCGCCAGGGCGTGGGCTACATCCACGCCCCCGAGCTGCGGGTGGTGGACGAGGAGATGCGGGACGTCCCGCCCGACGGCAAGACCATCGGCGAGGTGGTGATGCGGGGCAACAACGTCATGAAGGGCTACTACAACGACCCCGAGGCCACCGCCAAGGCCTTCCGCGGCGGCTGGTTCCACAGCGGCGACCTGGGCGTCATGCACCCCGACGGCTACATCGAGCTGATGGACAGGGCCAAGGACATCATCATCTCCGGCGGCGAGAACATCTCCAGCGTGGAGGTGGAGAGGGCCCTGTACCAGCACCCGGCCGTGCTGGAATGCGCCGTCATCGGCGTTCCCGACG
Source organism: Dehalococcoidia bacterium (assembly GCA_025062275.1). Classification (GTDB taxonomy): domain Bacteria; phylum Chloroflexota; class Dehalococcoidia; order SM23-28-2; family HRBIN24; genus HRBIN24. The sequence goes on along the minus strand of JANXAP010000003.1, from coordinate 7,802 downwards.
AGAAGTGGGGCGAGGTGCCCAAGGCCTACGTCGTCCTCAAGCCCGGTGCCAGCGCCACCCCCGAAGAGCTGATAGAGTTCTGTCGCCAGCGGCTCGCCCGCTTCAAGGTGCCCAAGGCGGTCGAGTTCCTGGCCGAGCTGCCCAAGACCTCGACGGGCAAGGTGCAGAAGTTTAGGCTGAGGGAGAGGGACTGGGCCGGCTACGAGAAGCGCATCCATTGAGGGGGCGGGAGCCGTGGAGGCCACCAAGACCTACAAGAACATCCTCTTCGAGAGGAGAGGGCGCGTCGCTTACGTGACCATGAACCGGCCCGACAAGCGTAACGCTCTCTCCCTGGAGCACATGCAGGAGCTGATCGACTGTTTTCGCGCCATAGGGCGGGACGGGGGGATCGCCGTGGCGGTGCTGCGAGGCAGCGGCCCCGCTTTCTGCGCCGGCCACGACATCGCCGAAATGGTGGGGAAGGACGCCGCCTTTTACCGTCGGCTTTTCGAGACCTGCACCGAGATGATGGAGACCATCCAGTCCATCCCTCAGCCGGTCATCGCCCAGGTGCACGGCATCGCCACCGCCGCCGGCTGCCAGCTGGTGGCCACCTGCGATCTGGCTGTGGCTGCCGAGGAGGCCCGCTTCGCCACCCCGGGGGTGCGCATCGGCCTGTTCTGCTCTACTCCTATGGTGGCCGTCAGCCGCAACCTCCCCCGCAAGAAGGTGATGGAGATGCTGCTGACAGGGGAGCCCATCAGCGCCCAGGAGGCGCTGCACTACGGGCTGGTCAACAAGGTGGTGCCGGCCGAGAGGCTGGAGGAAGAGACGCAGGCCCTGGCCGAGAAGATCGCCGCCTCGAGCCCCTTCGTGGTGGGTCTGGGCAAGCAGGCCTTCTATCGCCAGCTGGAGATGCCCCAGCACCAGGCCTACCGTTATGCCCAGGAGGTCATGTCCCTCAACGCCCTGGCCGCTGACGCCCAGGAAGGGATGTGCGCCTTCCTGGACAAGCGCCCGCCCCGCTGGCGGGACGGCTAGCGGCCCTGCCCTTCGCCGCGGTAGCGCAGGCGCTGGTAGCGCTGCAGCATCTCCTGCTCGGCCTGGCGGGCGGCCTGCCGTGCCTCATCCCAGGCCTGGCGCGCCTGGCTGGCGGCGTCCTCGGCCAGGCGACGCAACGGCCTCAGCAGAGGGGGCTCCTCGCCGCCGGCCACGCCCTGCAACCGGCGCCTGACGTCTTCCTTGCGGGCCGGCGATAGGAGGAGATAGGCGGCCAGCCCTGTTGCCACCCCCAGTGCCATCCCCAGGAGAAAGCGCATGTCCTCCACCTCACCTGGAGCGACTGCGCCCTCGCATCCGCGCCAGCACCGACAGGAACTGGCGGGCGGCCATCAGCAGGCCGTAGCCCTTGGCTACCGGCCGCACCACCGTCTCCGACACGAAAGCGGTGGTGGAGCGGAGGGTGTCGGCGCTCTCGCGCAGGCTGGAGAGAGCGGGGGGCAGGTTATCGGTCAGCAGATGGTTGAGCTGCGCGACCAGCCCCCGCACCTGCAGCACCAGCCAGAGGAGGGCCAGCGACAGCAGGATGCCCATGAGGAAGACGACGGTGCCAGCGATGGTGAAGGCGACGATGGTGACATCGCGCAGGTCTTGCAGGGTATCGATGCCCATAACCGACTGTCGCCTCTCTAGACCGGCTGCGTGGCGCCCATTATATCAGACAGCGCCAACGGGCACTACCGCCCAGGGCGCAGCGCCCGGGCGATGACGCCTCCGCCCAGGACTCGCTCCCCCTGGTAGAAGACGATGGCCTGGCCAGGGGCGACGGCCCGCTGCGGCTCTCGGAAGCGGACCTCGCCCCGCTCCCCCTCCGCTGTCAGCAGGGCGGGGACCGACGGTGCCCGATAGCGGACCTTGGCCTCCACTTCCACCGTCCCGGCTGGCGGGCGGCCCGAGACGAAGCGGAGGCCGACGCACTCGGCGCCCTCGGCGTACAGCTCCTCCTCGCTGCCCACCACGACGACGTTGGCGCGGGCGTCCACCTCCAGCACGTAGAGGGGGCGGGAGCCGCCGCGGGCGGGCAGGCCCCGCCGCTGTCCGACCGTGTAGTCCACGATGCCCGTGTGCTGGCCCAGCACGTTGCCCCGTCGGTCGACGATAGGCCCGGGGGCCGCGGCGACCCGCTGCCGTACGAAGGCGCGGTAGTCGCCGTCGGGTATGAAGCAGATGTCGGCCGAGTCGGGCTTGTCAGCGTTGGGAAGCCCCAGCCTGCGGGCCATGGCGCGGACTTCTTCCTTCGTGTACTCGCCGACGGGAAAGAGGGTGCGGGCCAGCTCTTCCTGTCCGAGCATGTAGAGCACATAGGACTGGTCCTTCTGGGCGTCCACCGCCCGCCACAGCTCGTACAGGCCGTCGGCGCCGCGGCGAAGGCGCACGTAATGGCCGGTGGCCACGTAATGGCAGCCCAGGGCCGATGCATACTCCAGCAGCGGCCCGAACTTGATGTGCTGGTTGCAGGCGATGCAGGGGTTGGGAGTGCGGCCGGAGGCATACTCGCCCACGAAGTAGTCCACTACCCGGGCCTGGAACAGGTCCTCGAAGTTGAGGACGTAGTGGGGGATGCCCAGCACGTCGGCGGCGGCACGGGCGTCCTCCGTATCCTCCGCCGAGCAGCACCGACGGTGTAGCCTGGGAGCCAGGGGGTCTTCCAGGGTCCAGAGGCGCATGGTGACGCCCACCACCTGGTAGCCCTGCTCCAGAAGAAGGGCAGCGGCCACCGAGGAGTCCACCCCGCCGGACATGGCCACCAGCACGCGCTTCCTGTCCATCTCCAAGCCCATGTTATAATGACGGCGACGAGGCCAAAAAGGCCCTATCAGGAGGTGATGTAGCTGGGCGCTGCCGTGCGATACGACCCGGCCACTCTGGCCCGAAGGCTCGTGGACCTGCTCTCGGAGAAGCAGGCCAGCGACATCGTGCTCCTGGACATCAGCCCCGTAGCCACCTTCGCTGATTATTTCCTCATCGCCACCGGCGATTCCAAGCGACAGATCGAGGCCATCCTGGCCGCCCTGGAAGAGGAGCTGGACCGGGAGGATCTAGTCCCCGTGGGACGGGAGGGCGAACCCGAATCGGGCTGGGTGCTCCTGGACCTGGGCGATATCGTGATCCACATCTTCGGACCCGAGGAGCGTTCCTACTATGACCTGGAGGGCCTCTGGCACCGGGCGCGGCCCGTGGTCAGGGTGCAGTGACGGGTTCAGACGAGGAGGCCGGGCATGAGCGTGCCCTCCGCCTACAGAGTGGTGGTGAGCAAGCGCGACTCTCGCCAGTTCAGGCCCGACCCCATCCCCGATGACGTGGTCCGCCGCATACTGCAGGCGGGACGGATGGCCGGCAGCTCCAAGAACACCCAGCCCTGCCGTTTCATCGTCGTGCGCGACCAGGCGCAGAAGGAGGCGGTGGCCAGCGCGGGCAACTTCGCTACCTGGACGCCCGCCGCCCCGCTGGTGATAGTCATAGCCGTGCCCGACGGTGCCTCCGACTACGATGTGGGGCGCGCCGCCCAGAACATGATGGTGGCCGCCTGGGCCTTCGGCATCGCCTCGTGCCCCTTCACCCTCCACGACCGCCAGCGCGCCCGCCAGGTGCTGGGGCTGCCCGAGGGCTGGCGGGCAGCCAATGCCATAGCCTTCGGCTACCCCGTGTCGGAGGAGTCCCGGCATCGTGGCCAGCCGCGCCTGCCGATGGAGGAGCTGGTCCACTACGAGCGCTGGTAGGCGCTAGCGGCGGGCCAGGTCGCCCAGGAAGTCCAGCAGCAGCCGATTGACCTCTTCCGGCCGCTCCTGTTGCGTCCAGTGGCCGCAATCACGCACCATCTCCAGGCGCAGGTTCGGCACCCAGCGTTCCATGCCCTGGGCCATCTCGGGACGCAGCACCGGGTCGCGGTCGGTCATCACCAGCATGGCCTGGCAGGTCACCTGGCGTTCGTGCAGGTGATCGGTCAGCTCCCAGTTGCGGTCGATGTTGCGGTAGTAGTTCAGAGGCCCCGTCAGGCCCCCCTGTTGGAAGGCCCGCAGGTAGACCTGGAAGTCCTCGTCGGACAGGAAGTCGGGGCGCCCCGCTGCCCCCTCGTAGAGGCGGCGCAGGCGTCCCGGCAGGTCCTGGGCGAAGATGGCCTCAGCGTGGCCCGGCTCCTGGAAGGTCAGCACGTAGTTGAACTGGCTACCGCCCGACTCCACCGCCTGCCGAAGTCGGGCGACGGGCGGAAAGCCGGGACGACCTCGGTAGGGCACGTTGAGGCTCACCACCCGTTCCACCCTGTCGGGATGCATGACCGTCACCATCCAGAGGATGATGCTGCCCCAGTCGTGCCCCACCAGCACGGCCTTCTCCAGCCCCAGGGCGTCCAGCAGCCCTACCACGTCCCCTACCAGGTGCTGGATGTCGTAGTCCTCGATGCGGGGTGGCTTGTCGCTCTCACCGTAGCCCCGCAGGTCGGGGGCGATGGCCCGCAGGCCGGCCGCCGCCAGGGCGGGTATCTGGTGGCGCCACGAATACCACAGCTCCGGGAAGCCGTGAAGGAGGACAACGGGGAAGCCTTCACCGGCCTCCACATAGTGGAGTCGGATGCCGTTGGCCTCCACGTAGCGGTGTTGCCAGGGAACGTTGCCGCTCATGACGACTGCTCCTGCTCCTTGTCCTTCTCTGCGGACTCCTTCTCTTCGGCTTCCTCCCGCTCGCGGGGGCGTCCGGCCCGGCGCAGGGCCTCGCCCATCTCCCGCAGGCGGGCGTCCACGAGGGCATTGAGGGTGCCTTCGGGATAGGTGCCGTCGGCCTGGCGTTCGCCGGCGGGCATCCCCGTCAGGAGCTCCAGGGCCTGGTCCACCGTCTCCACGGCATAGATATGGAACTGGCCCCGACGCACTGCCTCCACCACCTCCTCGCGCAGGTTCAGGTGGCGGCGGTTGCGGGCAGGGAGGATGACGCCCTGGCTCCCGGTGAGGCCCCTGGCGCGGCACACCTCGAAGAAGCCCTCGACCTTCTGGTTCACGCCCCCCACCGGCTGCACCTCCCCCTTCTGGTTGACGGAGCCGGTGACGGCCAGGTCCTGGCGCAGGGGCACCTGCGCGATGGCCGACAGGATGGCGCAGAGCTCGGCCAGGGAGGCCGAGTCGCCTTCCACCGGCTCGTAGGCCTGCTCGAAGGAGACGCTGGCCGAGAGGGAGAGGGGCCGCTCCTGGGCGTATTTCCACCCGAGGTAGCCGCTGATGGTGAACACGCCCTTGTCGTGGATGCGCCCCGATAGCTGGGACTCGCGGTCTATGCTCACGATGCCCCGCTGCCCCAGGAAGACGCGAGCGGTGATGCGGGAAGGGCGCCCGAAGCTGAAATCCCCCATGTCCAGCACTGCCAGGCCGTTCACCTGCCCCACCACTGCCCCCTCCACGTCCACCATGATGATGCCGCGGGTGATGAGCTCTCGCACCCGCTCCTCCACCAGGTTGAGGCGGTAGTATTTCTCCCGCACTGCCCGCTGGACGTGCTGGGCGGCTACGGCTTCGGCCCCCTCCTGGGCGGCCCAGTAGTCGGCCTCGATGAGGATATCCCTCAGCTGTCCGAACCGGGCCGTAAGTTTCTCTTGGTCCTCCACCATGCGGGAGGCGTGCTCCACGACCTTGGCCACGGCATCGGCCTGGAAGGGCCGCAGGGACTCGTCGCGACAGCAGCTGGATACGAAGCGGGCGTACAGCCCCAGCGTCTCGTCGGACAGGGGTATCTGGTGGTCGAAGTCGGCCTTGACCTTGAACAGCTCCCAGAAGTGAGGGTCATAGGTGGAGAGGAGAAAGTAACTGAGGGGGTCGCCGGTAATGATGACCTTGATCTGCACCGGTATCGGCTCCGGCCGCAGACCCTGGGGCACCAGCAGCCCCAGACCCTCCATGGGGTCCTCCAGCCGCACCTGGCCGGTGCGCAGGACCCGCTTCAGGCCCTCCCAGGAGCCCGGTTTGGTGGCCAGGTCGTTGATGTCTAGGATCAGGTAGCCGCCGTTGGCCCGATGTACTGCCCCGGGCCGCAGCAGGGTATGGTCGCTGAAGTAGGTGCCCATGTAGGCCTTGCGTTCGATGCGCCCGAACAGGTTGGACCAGGTGGGGTTGGTCTCGATGACGATGGGTGGCCCTTCGGCCTGGCCGTTGTCCACGAACAGGTTGCAGCGGAAGGCGAGGAAGGGGTCCAGCTGGCCCTCGGGGCTGGAGCGCGCCAGGGGCGAGAGCGGCGGCTGGTCGGCCCGGAAAAGGTCCAGGTTGGCCAGGGTGTGGGCCCTCAGCTCCTCCAGGAAAGAGGCCACCTCCGGATACTGCTGGAAGGACTCGCTGGCCCGCCGGAAGAGGGCGTTGACGGCGTTCTCCCCCACCTGCCGGTCCAGCTCTCGCAGCCTCTGCATCAGCTCCTGTTCCAGCGCCCGCAGCCTCTCTCCCACCTCGTTGACCATCTCCGAGACCTGCCGCTGGCGCTCTTCCAATGCCCGCCGCATGATGGGGTCCAGGTTGGCCAGCTCCTCTGGCGTCGCTGGCCGCCCGCCGATGATAGGCACCACCGCTACCCCCATGGGCGAGAAACGCAGGGCAAATCCGGCCGCCTGGGCCTGCTGCTGCGCCTGCTCCATCAGCCGCTGGGCCTCCCGCTGGCTGGCGTCGATGAGCTCCCGCCGCTGCTGTTCGTACTCCTCGCTGGCGAAGGCCCGCTTGATGAAGGCCTGGGCGTTCTCCAGCAGCTCCCGCAGACCCTCCCGCAGCCGGCGCCCTTCGCCGGCCGGCAGCCGGACGGCCCGGGGACGGTCGGGATCGCGAAAGTTGTAGAGATAGCACCAGTCATCGGGCCGCCGCACGGCCCCCGCCTCCTGCTGGCGGGCGATGGCCCGTCGCACGTACTCGCGGATGGCGCTGGTGCGGCCGGTGCCCGTCAGGCCGCTGACGAAGATGTTGTAGCCGGGTCGGTCCACGCTCAGGCCGAATTCCAGGGCGCGGATGGCCCGCTCCTGCCCGACGAATTCCTCCAGGGGCGCCACCTCGTCCGTTTTCTGGAAGCGGAAGCGGGCAGGGTCTACCGTCAGGCGTAGCTCCTCGGGTGCCAGACGCAGGTCATCGGCGGCCATGGCGTTCCCCACCTCACTCGGCTTCGCCAAAGGCCCAGCGGTCCACGTCCCGCTGGTAGGAGACGATGTCCGCCTCGTCGAAAAAGAGGGCGATCTCGCGCCGGGCCGTCTCCTCCGAGTCGGAGCCGTGGATCAGGTTGTGGGTGATGTCCAGCCCCAGGTCGCCACGAATGGTGCCGGGGGCCGCTTTCTTGGGGTCGGTGGCGCCCATGGTCTGGCGGACCACTTCGACAGCGTGGGGGCCTTCCACCACCGCGGCGACTATGGGGGCCGAGGTGATGAAGCCTACCAGTTGCCCGAAGAAAGGCTTGTCGACGTGCTCGGCATAGTGGCGTCGGGCCAGTTCCTGGTCCACCTGCAGCAGGCGCAGGGCGACGATGCGCAGGCCCCGACGCTCCAGGCGGGAGATGATCTCCCCTATCAGGCCACGCTGCACGGCATCGGGCTTGATGAGGATCAGGGTGCGCTGCATGTTCTGGGCCATTTTACACCTCCCGGACTATGGTCTCGGCGGGGGCCCGGTGGCCGGCTCCCGCAGGTAGACGGGTCGCAAGCGGGAGGGGTGCACCGCCCCGCCACCCTGCAACCGCTGCCAGCCCAGCTCGGCCAGGTGGGCGGCGCGGCGGCGGACTGCCTCCCCTGTGACGACGGCCGGGCCGTGGGG
>JANXAP010000002.1 GCA_025062275.1 Dehalococcoidia bacterium | reverse complement strand
AGTTTTCACCGGTCTGCGGTGGTGAGACAGGTCGTGGAAGCGGCTGGGTGTCGATTGGTTTATTTACCGAGATATTCACCTGATTTAAATCCGATTGAGCAGGTGTGGTCTTGGCTAAAACGGTGGGTCAACCATGCGTGGAGTTTAACCAAACGGAACCTACGTTCTCTCGTGGATGAAGCTGTCTGTCTTCTATGTCAACCTTTGTCAGCTTAGCTATATTGCGGAGTTTTCCGGCCAGGAGAAATTGGGGAGCAATGACTATTTGCCCTGGAGAATTGATGTATCCCTTCTTCGCGACTTCGGGATTTTACCGCCAAACCTTTGCTGAAGTTGCTGGCATAGGAAAATTGTGGTGGGATGCCATAAACACCGGTGGGGTTAATAAATTCGACCGCGACATCTTCCGGTTTGTCCCGAATTGTTCGCTCCCGTATCACCCGCGCCACTCCGTCAATGAACGGCTCGCAGGGACGCTGGTCTTCCTCATCGTAAGGGTCAAACGGTTCACCGCGAAATGGGGGCGCGATGACCATCTCGCCTGCAGTGAGCCTCGGTCAGGAACGGCGGCTGGCGCTCACCCTAAGGCATCAAAGTCCCCCAGGTACAAAAATTGGGGAGCCATTACTTCTGTGCCGGTGGGCTTCCAGGCGGTTGTTCGCTGAAATGGCCCCACTCCTTGACAACCTGCAAGCCCCATTAGGCACAGGACAGTTGTCAGGGCAAAAGCGCACGCATTATGCCGTGATGGCTTGGGTCTGCTGGGCGACCCAATTCAAATAGGGCGTTGAACCGGCCACCACCGGCAACCCCAGGATTTCCGGTACTTCGTAGCTATGGAGTTCCCGCACCTTGGCTTCCACCTCGGGATAACGGCTTTTCACCGTCTTGATGACCAGTTGAAATTCCACCTGATTTTCCCACTGGCCTTCCCACATGTACACCGACTCGATGGGCACAATGCCCACGCAAGCCGCTAGCTTTTCCTCCACCAGGACACGGGCAATGTTGTCCGCTTCGCTGCGCTCCCCAACGGTCACGAGCACAACCAGCCCTTCCGTCATGGGGTGCTCCGGCGCAGGTGCTCAAAAATCCGTTGCTTGCGGGCATTCTGGTCGCTCCGCATGCGCTGGAGATTGATGTCCGTAGTCCGGCGGACATGGTCCATAATGCGGCGCTGCCGAGCGTCAAAGTCGGCCATATCCTTAGCCCTCAAGGTCTCCAAGTCTTATCATACTCGATTCAGGCGGGGAAAATCCGCAGCCGCCGGTTGGGTTCCTCGCCAAAACTCATCGAGCGCAGGCGGTAGTGTTCCACTAGTTCGTGCTGCATCTTGCGGATTTCGGGCGGGCGTGGCAAGAGTTCCACCGGCTGACCCGTAGGAATCACGATTTGCTCGACCGCTAGGCGGGCCTCCTCCAAGGCTTCTACTTCGTCGTCGTCTCGCCCTTGAGTCAGTAACGGCCAGTCTTCGCCAGGTTCGCCCTCGTCCAGGCGCAACAACCGCCGCAACGCCCGCGTGATGTGGGGGATGGTGTTGCCCTTGACTGTATAAACAGGTAATTGGCGGGATTTAGCCATCTGGCGCACCTTCGGGTTCTGGCGCGCTTGGGCGCGGGGGACGAGCATCACATCCGCCTGATTGATGTCCCGCACCAGTACCACCGGCAAGTCCAAGGTCGCGACGACCTGGTGCAGCAACTCCAAACTCACGCCGTAGGGATACACATGCACCGGCTCGTCGGTTTCCGCGGCAGCCTCCATCTCGTCAACTTGCTCAAACCAGTGGGCCGATTCCCCCCTCGTTTCCGATGGTTCCGGTAAGGCTAAGATGCGGCCCGCCCGTCGCCAGCGTCGCATGGGCGTTGCCGGTTCGGGACTGGGTAGCTCATGGGTAATGGTCACTCGGCCGTCATCGCCCAACGTGCGGACTTGGACAGGCCCTCTGCGTCCCCGCAACAGGTTGTCTACCGTCTCGGCCACGCGCTCGTGAATCACCCAGCGGTAGCGCTCTTGCATTTCCACGGCAATGGTAAAGGTTGGAGGGGCCTTGCGCTCAAGGACAGTCTTTTGGGTGCCCCGCCGCCGCGCCTCCTCATCCCCTAGGGTCACGGCCTGGATACCGCCAATCAGGTCCGCTAGGGTGGGGTTTTTCATCAGGTTTTCGATTTGATTCCCATGGGCGGTCCCGATCAGTTGCACGCCTCGCTCGGCAATGGTGCGAGCCGCCAGCGCCTCCAGTTCCGTACCAATTTCGTCAATAATGATGGCCTCGGGCATGTGGTTTTCCACCGCCTCGATCATCACCTGGTGCTGCAGGGTGGGGCTGGGGACCTGCATGCGGCGGGCCGAGCCTATGCCTGGGTGAGGGATGTCGCCATCGCCCGCTATCTCGTTGGAAGTGTCCACGACGATGACCCGCTTCTTCAGTTCGTCGGCCAGATAGCGGGCCGCCTCCCTCAAGAGGGTGGTCTTGCCCACTCCTGGCCGCCCCAGCAGGAGGATGCTCTTGCCCGTGGCCAGCAGGTCCTGGATGATGCGCACGGTGCCGAAAACGGCCCGCCCCACCCGCAGCGTCAGGCCCACAATGCGGCCCCGGCGGTTGCGGATGGCCGATATGCGGTGCAGCGTTCGCTCGATGCCAGCGCGGTTGTCGGCGGTGAACTCTCCCACCCGCGACACCACGTAGTCGATATCCTCCTGGGTGATCTCCCGCTGGCTGAGGATGACCTCACGGCCGGGATAGCGGGCCTGGGGCAGCCGGCCCAGGTCCATCACGACCTCCAGCAGCTCGTAGTTGTCGGGCCGCTCGCGCAGGGCGGCCTGAATGTCGGGCGGTATTACGTTAAGCAGGGCGTCCAGATCGTCGGTGATCCTCAGCACGGCTAGCTAACGGGGACCGCTCCCCCCACTCGTTCTGTCTCCATGCCCTTGTGGGCCTGTCGCTGCAGCAAGTGCCGCATCAGCAGCAGGTAGTCGGCTACGGGCGTCATGCCCATCTCCTCCAGGGCGGAGGCCACTGCCGTCTGGTAGGCGGCCACCAGGCAGAACAGGGGCTGCTGGGAGGACGCCAGACGCAGCGCCGAGGCCACCATCTGGCGAGCGCAGGCCTGGGCTTCGGGATGGAGCATGAGGCTGAAAAGGGCGCCGCGGCCGCTGACGGCCAGGCGCGCCCAGGCCAGGATGCGCCCCCCCTCCCACAGGGCCACATCCCGCGGCTGGGCCCAGGGCTCCTGGGCTGCCTGCCAGTCCCGCAGGGTAATGCCCTCCAGGCAGCGGACGCTGGCGGGCACGCTGGCGTTGTAGAGCTGGAACAGGGCGGGCAGATGGGCCCTGGTCAGGGGCAGGAGCTGGTCCGTGGGGGCCTCGTCCAGTCCGGGTGCGCGGTCCAGGCAGTAGAGGCGCTCTTGTCGCACCGGGAAGAACCCCGCCCGGCACGCGACCCGCAGCATGGGGCTGTCAGCGTCGAGGCGCAGGAAGAGGCGCTGGACGCCCTCACGTCCCAGCTGCTCGCAGGCTGCCTCCAGCAGGCGTATAGCGGCCTCGGCGTCGCCAGGCGCCACCTGGAGGCAGTCCACCTCCCAGGCGCCGTTGGCCCGACGACGTCGCGCCGTGACCAGCCCTCGCACCCGCGCCAGCCCCAGGAGGACCCACCCCCGGCGCCGCTGGGCGAGGATGGGCATGTGCTCCAGGGCTGCCTCCCAGGGCCGGGGGGCCGGTTGTCCCGCCAGCCTCTCCCATGGCCGGGCCTCATCGGCCTGGAGCCGACACAGGGGCGAGACCAGGGCTACCAGGTGCACGGGGTTGAGGGGTAGGACGCCCGTCATACGGGTCTGGCCTGCCGGGCCGATACCATGTCGAGGAAATAGCGATGGAGGCGGCGGTCTTCGGTCAGCTCGGGGTGGAAGGTGGTGGCCAGCACGTGCCCCTGGCGGACCGCCACGGCAGTGCCGGCGCCGGCGGGGGGCATGTCCGGCCCCTCGGGCAGCCGCGCCAACACCTCCACCCCCTCCCCCACCGAGACCACCACTGGGGCGCGGATGAAAACGGCCCGCAACGGCTCCTGGCCCAGGACGGGCACCGACAGGTCCGTTTCGAAGCTGTCCACCTGGCGGCCGTAGGCATTGCGGTCCACCACCACGTCCAGCGCCTCCAGGGTGGGGAATGGCAGGTCCAGGACCCTGCGAGCCAGGACGATCATGCCGGCGCAGGTGCCCCACACCGGCAGTCCCTGCGACAGGAGATCCCGCAACGGCTCGTAGAGTCCGAAATCGGCCATAAGGCGGCAGAAGGTGGTGGACTCCCCTCCCGGCAGGACCAGCCCGTCCAAGTCCAGCAGGTGCTGAGGCTTTCGCACCTGCACCGTCCGCTGGCCCAGCTCTGCCAGGGCCCGCTCGTGCTCTAGGAAATCGCCCTGCAGGGCCAGGACGCCTATCTTGAACATCTTATCCACAGGAGTGCAGGGGCAGCCCCTCCAGGCGGCCCACAATCCATTGTAGCACAGCGAGAGGCAGGGGCCTTACCAACCGCGGACGGCCAGGCGCTCCTCGGGGGCCAGGGAGCGCACATCGATGCCGCGCATGGGCTCTCCCAGGCCCCGCGAGACCTCGGCCAGCACCGCCGGGTCGCGGTAGTGGGTGACGGCCTTGACGATGGCCGCCGCCCGCCGCTCGGGGTCCTCGGACTTGAAGATGCCAGAGCCTACGAAGACGCCGTCGGCCCCGAGCAGCATCATCAGGGCAGCATCAGCGGGGGTGGCGATGCCGCCGGCAGCGAAGTTGACCACCGGCAGTCGGCCCAGGCGGGCCGTCTCCCTGACCAGCTCGTAGGGGGCCCCCAGGGCCTTGGCCTCGGCCATCAGCTCCTCTTCGGGCATGTTCTGCAGACGGCGGATGGCGTCCATGATGGCCCGCATGTGGCGCACGGCCTCCACCACGTTGCCGGTGCCGGCCTCGCCCTTGGTGCGGATCATGGCCGCCCCCTCGCCGATGCGACGCAAGGCCTCGCCCAGGTCGCGGGCGCCGCAGACGAAGGGAACGCGGAACTGCCACTTGTTGATGTGGTGGGCCTCGTCGGCAGGGGTCAGAACCTCCGACTCGTCGATGAAGTCGACGCCGATGGCTTCCAGTATCTGGGCCTCCACTATGTGGCCGATGCGGCACTTGGCCATCACCGGGATGGAGACGGCATCCATGATCTTGAGGATGCGCTCAGGGTCTGCCATACGGGCCACGCCGCCGGCGGCGCGGATGTCGGCCGGCACCCGCTCCAGGGCCATTACGGCACAGGCCCCAGCCGCCTCGGCGATCTTGGCCTGCTCGGGCGTCACCACGTCCATGATGACGCCCCCCTTGAGCATCTGGGCCAGGCCACACTTGACGCGGTAGGTGCCAGTATCCGTCGCCATTACTGCCCTTACCTTCGCCCTCTACAGTATAGATTGCCCATTCTGGGCGGTAAAGGAGCCGCTGCCTGGCGGGCGCTTCCCAGTATATGGCGCGCCAGCTGGGGCGGTAAAGGCCCGCCCCCCGCTACGTTTTGTCTGCATTAGGGTTTATAATTATGGCGCCAATGGGGTGAAGGCAGGGCGTGAGAAGGCTCCCCTACCAGCTGAAAGAGATCCTGGTCCCCGTCGATGGCTCTGAGGCCAGCCTGGACGCGGTGGCCCTGGCCTGCGCCCTGGCCAAGCGTAACCGAGGCAAGGTCTACGCCGTCTACGTTATCGAGGTGGCCCGCAGCCTGCCCCTGGACGCCCCCATGGGCGCTGAAGCCGATAAGGGCGAGCGCATCCTCGAGGAGGCGGAGCGGGTGGCCAAGGAGAACGACTACGAGCTGGAGGGAGAGCTGCTGCAGGCCCGCGACGCCGGCCACGCCATCGTGGACGAGGCCATCGAGCGAGGGGTGGAGGCCATCATCATGGGGGTGGAGCCCCAAGTGATCGAGGGCGGCTACGAGTGGCCCACCGAGGGCAAGCCGCGGCCCGTTTCGGCCGAGCTGCCCCTGGGACGGGTGGCCCGCTATGTCGTCCAGCACGCACCCTGCGAGGTGTGGATAATCCGTCGTCCCTTGCCGGTGTCATGAAGGTCGTCATCATGGGCTGCGGCCGCGTCGGCTCCGAGCTGGCCGTGCGGCTGGACGTAGAGGGGCATCAGGTGACAGTGCTAGACATCAACCCCGATGCCTTTCGTCGCCTCCCCCCCGACTTCAAGGGCCGCCGGGTGGTGGGCAACGGCATCGACCAGGACGTGCTGCGGAGGGTGGGCCTGGCTGAGGCCGACGTGTTCATCGCCGTCACTCAGGGCGACAACCGCAACGTCATGGCGGCCCAGATAGCCAAGCACATATTCCAGGTCCCCAAGGTCATCTGCCGCATATACGACCCCATTCGCGAGGAGATATACCGTGAGCTGGGGCTGGAGACCTACAGCCCCACCCGCACCACCGTGCAGAGGCTGCGAGAGATGGCCCTGCAGGAGACGGCGCCCAGAAGGGAGTAAGGGCACATGTACGTCGTCATAGTCGGCGGAGGCAAGGTGGGCTACCACCTGGCCAAGGCCCTGCTGGAGGACGGACACGAAGTCCTGCTCATCGAACGCGACCGTGCCCGCTGCGAGCGCCTAGAGGCGGAGCTGGGCGACATCGTCCTGCGCGGCGACGGCTGCGAGGTGGGGGTGATGGAGCGAGCGGGCTTCAACCGGGCCGACATGGTGGTGGCGGTGACCGGTGACGACGAGGACAACCTGGTGGTCTGCCAGGTAGCCAAGGCCCGCTTCCAGGTTCCCCGCACTGTAGCACGCATCAACAACCCCAAGAACGCCGAGGTGTTCCGGCGGCTGGGCATCGACCATACCGTCAATGCCACCGATGCCATCCTGGCCCATATCGAGCAGGAAGTGCCGGTCCACGCCCTCATCCATCTGCTGTCCATGCGCGGTGGCGGCCTGGAGATGGTGGAGGTCAGGATTCCGCCCCACGCCGCCGTAGTGGGGAAGCGCCTCAAGGAGGTGCTGCTGCCCCAGCAGTCCATCGTCGCCCTCATCATAGAGGAGGACGGTACGCCCAAGCCTCCCGATCCCGATACCGTCCTGCGGGCCGACGACCGGGTGGTGGTGGTGACGAGGCGCGAGAACGAGGAGGCCCTGCGAGACATCCTCACCAGCCCCGCCCGTTACGGCCCTTACGGCCCCCTAGTGGCCCCCCGATGACCAGGCTGGCCTATCTGGGTCCCAGGGGCACCTTCAGCGAGGAGGCCGCCCTCCGCTACGACCCCGAAGCCCAGCATCTTCCCCTGCCCAGCATCAGCGCCGTGGCGGCCGCCGTGGCGGCCGGAATGGCCGACATGGGGGTGGTGCCCATCGAAAACTCGCTGGAGGGTTCCGTGCCCGAGACCTTGGACGTGCTGGTCCACGAGTCGGACCTGCTGGTGCGCAGCGAGCTGGTGCTGCCCATCGAGCACCACCTGCTGGTGCCACCGGGGGTGGAGGCCTCCCAGGTGAAGGTCATTTTCTCCCATCCCCAGGCCCTGGCCCAGTGTCGCCGCTTCATCGAGCGTTGTTTCCCCAAGGCGGAGGTGGTGGCTGCCCTTTCCACGGCGGCTGCGGTAGAGGAGGCCATGGCCCGTCAGGACGCCGCCGCCATCGGCAATCGTCGCGCCGCCCAACTCTACGGGGCTCAGGTGCTGGCCGAGTCCATACAGGACCGCCGCCCCAACCTGACGCGGTTCGTGGTGCTGGCGAGGGAGGACCACCCGCCCACGGGGAGGGACAAGACGTCCCTGGCCTTCGCCTTCGCCACCGAAGACCGGCCGGGGCTGCTGGTGGGCGCCCTGACGGAGTTTTCCTCGAGGGGCATCAACCTGAGCAAGATAGAGTCGCGCCCGACAGGCGACAAGCTAGGGACTTATATTTTCCTGGT
>JANXAP010000001.1 GCA_025062275.1 Dehalococcoidia bacterium | reverse complement strand
CAACGTGGGTTGGCCGTGTCCACGCATGTCCTCGCCGGTAGGGCGGCCCCGGCTATTCTGGAGAGCGCCCAGCGCCTGGCAGCGTCCCTCATAGCCCTGACCGGCCGCGGCAGGGGCCTGGTCCCGGGGGTGTCGCTGGGGAGCGTGGCAGCCCGGGTGGCCACGGCCAGTCACATCCCTGTCCTGGTGGTGAAGGCGCACCGGCAGGGCCGACTGTGGACGGCCCCGCGCCGCTTCCGAAGCGTGCTGGTGCCGCTGGACGGCTCGTCCGTGGCCGAGGCCGCCCTCGTCCATGCCGAGGAGCTGGCCCGGCGCCTCGAAATTCCCATCAACCTGGTAACCCTGCTGCCCGCGCCGGCCGTAGTGCCCCTGGGGGAGAATTCCATCATCCTGTGGGAGACGGAGAGCCCGGCCCAGCGACGACTGGAGAAGCTGGCCTCGGACTACCTGGAGGCCCAGGCCAGGAGGTTGCAGGCCAAAGGGCTGCAGGTCCAGTGGCGAGTCGCTCTGGGGCCTGCGGGGAGCGGCGTGCTCCACTTCGCCGAACGTGAGCGCCCCTGTTTAGTGGTCATCACCAGCAGGGGCAGGTCGGGCCCCGCTCGCTGGCTGGGCGGCGTCGCCGAAGAGGTCCTGCGCCGCTGCCCCATGCCGGTGCTGATGGTGCCCGCTGCCGGCGCCGACTCCCGGTCTGGTAGCATGGGCATGAGCACGGGCGAAGGCGGCAGTGTCGGGTAATCGTGCTGGCCCGATGGCGGAAGGGGCGACAGGGCGCTACCCCGGCGGAGCGCTGGCAGGAGGCGCGCCCCTGGCACGCGCTGGACAGGGCTGAGCTGGAGGGCGCCCTCCGCACCGGGCCCGAGGGGCTGACACGGGAGGAGGCCGCCCGCCGCCTCCGCACCTATGGCCCCAATCGCATCGAGCAGGCTCCTCCCACCAACCCTCTGCTGGTGCTGCTGCACCAGTTCCAGAGCCCTCTCATCTACATCCTGCTCCTGGCCACGGTGGTCACGGTCTTCCTGCAGGAATACGTGGACGCCGGCGTCATCGCCGCCGCCCTGGCCGTCAACGCCAGCATCGGGTTCCTCCAGGAGTGGCAGGCGGAGCGTTCGGTGCTGGCGCTGATGCGCCTCGTCTCGCCACGGGCGCGAGTGGTGCGCGAGGGCCGCGAGTGGGACCTGGAGAGTGAGGCCGTCGTGCCCGGCGACCTGGTGCTGCTGGAGTCGGGCAGCCGCGTCCCGGCCGACATCCGCCTGGTGGAGACCCACGGCCTGGAGGTGAACGAGTCGCTGCTCACCGGCGAGTCGCTGCCTGTAGCCAAGCGGTCGTCCCCGGTTCCCGCGCCCACGCCCGTGATGGAACGGGCGAACATGGTCTATGCAGGCACGATAGTGACCACCGGCAGGGGGCGAGGCTACGTGGTGGCCACCGGCTATGCCACGGAGCTGGGGGCCATCGCCGCCCAGATGCGGGCCGAGGTGCAGCCGGAGACGCCCCTGCAAAGGCGGATGGGTGCCCTGGCCCGCACCCTGGGCATCATCGTAGGTGTCTTGGCCCTGGTCACCTTCGCTCTGGGCGTCGCCCTGGGCGAGAGTGTCACCGAAATGTTCCTGCTGGCGGTGGCTATCGCCGTGGCAGCCATCCCCGAAGGCTTACCCGTGGTCTTCACCATCACCCTCGCCCTGGGGGTGCGGCGCATGGCCCGCAAGAGGGCTATAGTCCGGCACCTGCCGGCGGTGGAAACGCTGGGGAGCACCACCACCATCGGCAGCGACAAGACGGGCACCCTCACCGAGAACCGCATGACCGTGCGGGAGGTGTGGACCCTCGAGGGCACCTGGTCGCCGCCCGCCGACGGCACCGACCCCGCGCCCGAGAGCTCCCCGCTGTATCTGACCCTGCTGGCCGGCGTCCTGACCAACGAAGCGCACGTGTATGTGTCCGGTGGCGGTCTGGAATTCCAGGGCGATCCCACCGAGGCCGCCCTGCTGGTCTCAGCGCTGCGCGCCGGCCTGGACCCGGAAGCGGAACGCCGCGAGCACGTGAGCCTGGCCGAACTGCCCTTCGAGTCGGAGCGCCGCTATTCGGCCAGCGTCCGCCGCAAAGGGGACGTCTGCCATCTATACGTCAAGGGCGCTCCCGAACGGGTGCTGGCCATGTGCGACCGGGCGCTCGGCAGCGACGGGCCCTGTGCCCTGGACGCGCGCGCTGTCCAGCGGGCCGCCGACGAGATGGCCTCGCGGGGTCTGCGGGTGCTGGCCATGGCCTATCGGCCCCTGGAGGGCCCGCCCCCCGACCCCGAACACCTGCCCGAGCCGGAGGGGCTGGTGTTCCTGGGGCTGCAGGGGATGCTGGACCCGCCCCGGCCGGGGGTGAAGGAGGCCATCGCCGGTTGCCAGCGGGCCGGCATCCGCGTGGTCATGGTCACGGGCGACCACGCCCGCACCGCCCGCGCCATCGGGCAGGCCCTCGGCATCTCCGCGCACGACGGCCCGGTGCTCACCGGCGTGGACCTGGACGCCATGAGCGACGCCGAGCTGCGCGAGGCCGTGCGGCGAACGTCCATCTTTGCCCGCGTCTCGCCCCAGCACAAGCTGCGCATCGTGCGGGCCCTCCAGTCCCACGGGGAAGTGGTGGCCATCACCGGCGACGGAGTGAACGACGCCCCCGCTCTGAAGGTGGCCGACGTGGGGGTGGCCATGGGCTTGAGCGGTACCGACGTGGCCCGGGAGGCGGCGGACATCGTCCTGGCCGACGACAACTTCGTGAGCATCTACGCCGCCGTGGAAGAGGGGCGCATCACCTTCGACAACCTGCGCAAGGCGACCTTCTACCTGTTGTCGGCGGGCCTGGCCGCCGTGCTGGCGTTGCTGGCCTCGCTGGTGCTGCGCTGGCCCCCTTTGTTGCTGCCGGCCCAGATCCTGTGGCTGAACATGGTGGTGGACGGGTTCCAGGATGTGGCCATGGCCTTCGAGCCGGGGGAGGAGGACGTGCTCAGGCGCCCGCCCCGCCGCCGCGACGAGGGAATCCTTTCGCGGCTGCTCTGGGAACGGTTGGCCCTGTCGGCCGTGGTCATGGCGGCAGGGACGCTGTTAATGTTCCACTGGGAGATGGAGGACTCGGGTTCCCTGGAGAAAGCACGGACGGTGGCCCTCACCACCCTGACCATCTTCTCCAATTTGCACGTGGGCAACGCCCGCTCCGAGCGCGTCTCGGCATTCCGCAGAAGCCCCTTCTCCAACCGCTTCCTGCTGTTCGCCGTGGCGCTGGCCCTGGCAATGCACATTGGCGCCATGTATTTCCCACCGACGCAGTTCATCCTGCGCCTGACGCCCCTGGGGCCCGAGACATGGACAAAGATGGTCGCCGTGGCCGCCAGCATCGTCGTTGTCGTGGAGCTGCACAAATGGCTGCGGCGTCCGCGACCCCGAAGATGAAGCCGAGACCCCGCCCCGCCCGTGGGAGCCGTTGCTGGTAGAATGCACATGTCGGGCGAGCCCCGACGACATTCCACCCCTATGGGTGACGGAGGGAGCGCTGATGGCCGAAGAGCATGTGCCCGAATACCTGAAGGAACATGCGCTGCGCGGCGACCTCCTGCTGTTTCACCTCCCCCAGCACCTGGCCGAGCTCCGGCAGGCCCTGGGCCCGACGCAGCAGCGGCGGGGCCTGCCCCTGGTGAAGCAGGAAAACCTGAGCGTGGTCCTGACCCTGCTCCGCGCCGGCGGCCACATCGCCGAACACGACACCGCCGGCGTCACCCTGGTGCACGTGCTGGAGGGCAAGGTGCGGCTGCGGGCGGGCGGCAACGAGGCGGAGCTCGGCCCGGGCGACCTAGCGTCCATCGGCCCCGGGGTGGCCCACGACCTGGAGGCCATCGAGGATGCCGCCTTCACTGTGACGGTGGCGCTGGCCGGGGGCCGTTAGGCGGCTATCGCCGGGCGAGGAGAGATGGCGGCTGGACTGGCGCCACGCGCACGCGGGCGTCCAGCACCAGGAGGCCCCGCTCGTAAACCCGCACCGGGTTGAGGTCCATCTCCGCTATTTGGGGCAGGTCGTCGGCCAGGACGCCCACCCTCAACACCAGGTCCTCCAGGGCGGCGGTGTCGGCTGGCGGCGCCCCTCTCTGGGCGGTGAGCACCCGGTAGGTGCGTAGCTCGCGGACCATTTCGCGGGCATCCGACAACGTCAGGGGGGCCAGGCGGACGGAGATGTCGCCCAGCGCCTCGGCCAGCACGCCACCGGCGCCACAGACGACGACAGGTCCGAACTGCGGGTCCTCCACTGCCCCGACCAGCATCTCGGTGCCGGGCGGGGCCATGGCCTGGACCAGGAACGCCTCCACCCGGAACCCTGCCCGTTCCAGACGCTCCTGCATCCGCACCGCCTCTTCGGTTACGGCCTCCCTTCCTCGCAGGTCCAGGACCACGCCCCCGACTTCGGTCTTGTGCACCACGCCCGGGGCGATGGCCTTGAGGGCCACTGGCCCGCCCAATTCCTCGGCTGCCTGCCCGGCCGCATGAGGGTCGGGCACGATGCGCTGCGCCACCAGCGGTATGCCGTAGCACGCGAGCAGCTTTTCGACCTCGGCGGGGGAGAGCCACCCGCCGCCCCGCGCCAGCGCCGCGGCCACCAGGGCCAGGGCCTCGTCGCGGCAGATATCCGGCGGCCGGGGCGGGTAGTCCAGGGGCCGCGCACGCCACTGCCCGTAGCGGGCGGCGTGGGCCATAGCCCGGGCCGCCGACTCCGGGAAAGCGTAGGACGGGACCCGCAGGTCGCCGTCCTGGAGGAGTTCGGGCACCCCGCGGGCCGACATGAAGACGCTGGCCACCGGCTTCGCCCCGCCCAGCGCGCGCACGGCGGCCATAACCTCTCGGGCCACATCTGCGGCCTGGGTCACCAGCGGCGGCACGAAGATCACGATCAGGGCATCAACGTTGGGGTCGGCGGCCACCGCCTCGATGGCCTGCCGGTACTGCTGCGCCGTGGCCGAAGCGATCATGTCCACGGGGTTATGGACCGAGGCCTCGGGCGGCAGGAAGGAGCGCAGCCTCGTCTGGGTGGCCTCGTCCAGCGAGGGCACCTGCAGCCCCTCGGCCTCGCAGGCATCGGCGCAGAGGATGCCCGGCCCTCCTCCATTGGTGATGATCCCCACTCTCGGCCCCTTGGGGGGTGGCTGGCTCGCGAGCAACGCCGCCACGTCGAACATCTCCTCCAGCGTATCGGTGCGGATGACCCCTGTCTGGCGGAAAAGCGCCTCCACCGTGGCGTCCGAGGCGGCCAGCATCGCCCCCGTATGAGAGGACGCCCCGCGCATGCCGGCCGGCGTGCGGCCGCTCTTGACGGCCACGATGGGCTTACGCCGCCCCACCCGGCGAGCGATGCGCGAGAACTTGCGTGGGTTGCCGAAGGACTCCAGATAGAGCAGGATGACGTCGGTGTTGGGGTCCTCCTCCCAGTAGTTGAGCAGGTCGTTGCCGGAGATGTCCGCCTTGTTCCCCACCGAGACGAAGCTGGACAGGCCGATGCCCAGGCGGTTGGCCTGCTCAATGATGGCCAGGCCCAGGGCACCGCTCTGGGTCATGAAGCCCACCCGTCCCCGGCGGGGCGGCGAGGGGGCGAAAGTGGCGTTCAGTCGCACCTCCGGGTCGGTGTTGGCGATGCCCATGCAGTTGGGGCCGATGAGGCGGATGCCCGATGCTCGGCAGACCCGCAGCAGCTCCTCCTGGCGGCGGCGCCCTTCTTCGCCCGCCTCGGCGAAGCCGGCCGAGATGACCACCAGCGCCCGGACGCCCTTCCTGGCGCACTGGCGGGCCACTTCCACCACCTGGTCTGCAGGCGTCACGACCACGGCCAGGTCCGACGGCCCGGGCACCTCCTCCACCGACGGGTAGGCCACCACGCTCTGGACTACCCTGGCGTTGGGGTTCACCGGATAGACGGGCCCACGGAAGCCGTAGTCGAGCAGGTTGCGGAACAGCTCTCCGCCTATGGTGCCACGCTGCCTCGAGGCGCCGATGACCGCGACGGCCTGTGGCTCCAGAAATCGGCCCACTGCGGCCCTAGATGCCAGTTGCTCCCGCCGCTCGAAGCGCGCGAGAGCCTCCTCCGTCAACTCGGTGGGGAAGGTCACCCGCAACTGCCCCGGCTCGGCGCGGGCCTCCACCGGGAACCCGGCCTCGCGGAACACGTCCAGCATGCGACGGTTCTCCGGCAGGACCGTCCCCTCGAACAGGCGGATGCCCTGCCTGGACGCCGCTTCCGCCAGCAGTCCCAGCATGAGGGTGCCGACGCCCTTTCCCTGGAAGTCGTCGGCCACGGCAAAGGCGGCCTCGGCCCGGTCGTGGTCGGTGCGGTGATAGAGGGCGTGACCGATCACCCGCGGCGGGTCGCCGAAGGTGGCCAGCACCCCCAGGCCCAGGCTGGGAGGAACGCGCACCACTTTCCGCAGCCAGCGGACCAGGGTCACGTCCTTCACCGGCGTGAAGAAGCGAAAGAAGAGGGACTCCCGGGAGAGGCCCAGGTAGAACTGCAGCAGCGCCTCCTCGTCCTCGGGGCGGACGGGCCGCAGGCGAATAGCCGTGCCGTCGCGCAGCACCACCTCGCTCTCGCGCATGAGGACCTCGCCCGGTTCCGACGCTGCCTCCACTAGAGGAGGGGTGTCGGCGGCCGGGGCTATGTCCTGAGGGCGTATGGGCCCCTGCCCGGGCAGGAGCAACTCCTGCGGGGGCGGGTCGCCGGTAGGCACGTCGCCGGTCATGCCACCTTCAGCACCACCTTGCAGGCGCGCGTCTCGGCAGCGTTGGCGAACACATCATAGGCTTCCATCACCCGGTCGAAGCCGAAGGTATGGGTGGCCAGAGGGCGCGGGTCGAGCCTGCGCGCCCGGATCAGGTCCAGCAGCAGGGGGATGGTGTAACCGTCCACCAACTGGGTGGTGATGGTCACGTCCCTGATCCAGAGCTTTTCCAGGTGCAGGGTGGCCGGGCTGCCGTGGACGCCAATGTTGGCGATGTTCCCGCCCGGGCGCACCAGCTCCGTGCACAGCTCGAAAGTACCCGGCACCCCCACCGCCTCTATGGCCACGTCCACCCCGCCGCCGGTCAGGGACATGACCTCCCGCCGCACGTCCTCACGCGACGGGTTCAGCACGTGGTCAGCCCCCAGGCGGCGAGCCAGCTCCAGCCGGTTGTCGTCCAGGTCTATAACGATAACCATGCGCGGGCCGTGGAGGCGACTGGTCACCAGGGCGGAGAGGCCGATGGGGCCCGACCCCACGATGGCCACGGCGTCGCCGGGCTTCACCCGGCCCCTGACGATGCCGCACTCGTAGCCCGTGGGCAGGATGTCCGTCAGGAAGAGGACGTCCTCGTCCTCCAGCTCGGTAGGCACCGGATACAGGCTGGTATCGGCGAAGGGCACCCTGGCCCGCTCGGCATGGAGGCCGTCTATCAGGTGGCCGAATATCCAGCCGCCCCCGTTCTCGCACTGGCCGTACATCTGACGGCGGCAGTAGGAACAGATGCCGCAGGCGCTGATGGCGGGCACTATGACCCGGTCGCCCGGCCGGAAGCGCCGCACCCCTGCCCCTACCTCCTCCACTACGGCTACAGCCTCGTGGCCCAGGACCGTGCCCGGCTTCACCTCGGGCACATGTCCCTTGAGGATGTGCAGGTCGGTGCCGCAGATGGTGGCCGTGCGCACCCTGACGATGGCATCGGTGGGCTCCTGGATGGCTGGTTCGGGGACGTCCTCTACGCGCTTGTCGCCGGGGCCGTAATACCTGACTGCCTTCATCCCTGCTCCTCCTCCCCCTTCTCTCGGCGGGGGCCGCCGTCGGGCCGGCCTCCATGCCCCACCATGTTAGCACGGTCGCCCCGGCCTGCCAGTGCCGCATGTCCAGGCTTCGGCAGATTTGTGACGGAGGTCACATGCAACCGGTGGCCCTCAGACGGGGCGGCCTGTGACCTTCGCCGGGGGACGGTCGAAAGCCTCGCAACCCATGCTGAAGGTGGAGACCAAAAGGAAAGGAGGCAGGTAGCCATGGGCGAGAAGAGGACAGCGGCCCAGGCCATGGTGCCAGAGGGGGTGGCACGGGTCTTCACCAGCCCGGCCTTCGCCTGGCTGTGGCTGGTGGCGCGCATGTACCTGGGCTACCAGTGGCTGGAGTCAGGCCTGCGCAAGGTCAGCGACCCCGCCTGGATGAGCGGAGGCACCGCCCTCAAGTCGTTCTGGGAGCGGGCGATCCAGGTGCCGGCGCCGCCAGCCAGGCCGCCCATCGCCTACGACTGGTACCGCGACTTTCTGCAGTTCATGCTGGAGCGCGAGTGGTACACCTGGTTCGCCAAGCTGGTGGTCGTGGGCGAGCTGGCCGTCGGCATCGCGCTGATCCTGGGCGCCTTCACCGCCATCGCTGCCGGAACGGGCGCCTTCATGAACCTGAACTTCATGCTGGCCGGCACCGCCAGCACCAACCCGGTGTTGCTCACCCTCAGCATCCTGATCGTCCTGGCCTGGCGTGTGGCCGGCTACTGGGGCCTGGACCGACTGCTGCTGCAGGTCCTGGGCACCCCCTGGGAGCCAGGCGCACTGCCGCGAAAGGCCATGGAGCGAGTCGGCATCGGGCGCTGGCCGAGGCTGGGCCCGAGGGCAGCCTGAGGAGGTGAGTCGAGATGGAGGGCATCGGCATCGCTATCTGGCTGGTGGTCGGGTTCGGCGTGGGCCTGGCGGGCTGGGCAGCACTCGTCGCCCTGCGCAG